>DASYCE010000031.1 GCA_036500345.1 Gemmatimonadales bacterium
CGCCCGCCAATGCCGAAACCGAGCGCGATCGTGCCGATCTTGTTGGCGTTGACGTCGATGTGCACATCGTGGATCAACGTTGTCGGAAGGAGTTGGGCCGACCCCAGAAGGTCAACAGCAAACTGGCCGCGATGAATTCCGGGAAAGATTCCCAGCGCACCCTCAACCAGCGGCGCCGGCGCGAACAGCTTCTGCTGCGAACCGACCGTCGTTCCTTCGCCGTTGTACGAGAAGTCGGGAATGACAACCGTCGTCGCATTGGCGCGGATCGTGACGTCGAGGTGTCCGAAACCGCCGAGCCCGTTGGTGGCGCCGAGGAACGGATTGCCACCGGTGATCAGCACGCCAGCTACCGGCGTGAAGAGCGACGCGCCATCAACCGCCGCGTTGCAGACGCGTTCGGCCTGTCCGCTGCCGAATAGCCCGGAGCCGTATGCGGCACATTGGGCGTTTCCCTGCGCGCGCATCGGGCCGGCACCAACAGCGGCCGCCGCGGCTGCCAGCGCGATGATTCCGGCTATCGAACGAAGACGTGTCACGCAAACCTCGCGGCACCGGAACCGGCGACGATCGCTCCGCATCGCCAGGTCGGGACGTCCGCAGCTCGCGCAGCGGATTCCACCGCCGCGACTGCATCGGCCGGAATGACGGCGATCATCCCCACTCCGAGATTGAAGACATCACGCATTTCGGATTCACTGATGTTGCCGCCGTCCCCGATGAGACGGAACAACGCCGGCCACTCCCACGAGTTGGGGTCCACGACGGCATCGCACGTCGCCGGAAGAACCCGCGACAGATTCCCCGCAATGCCGCCGCCGGTGATGTGCGCCATCCCGTGGATCCGGTCGAGCACCGGCGCAAGCGCCGCGACGTAGCTGCGATGCACGGCAAGAAGCGCCTCGGCCAATGTCTGCCGCAACTCGGGAACGGTCTGCTGGAGGAGGAGTCCCATCTCGTCGAGCAGCACGCGGCGCGCCAGCGTATAGCCGTTGGTATGCAGTCCCGTTGATGCATACGCGAGAAGTACGTCGCCGGCCGCGACGGCGTCGCCATGAATAGCGGCGTCTTCCTCCACCACGCCGATGATCGTCCCGGCGAGATCGAACGTTCCCTCCGGATAGACTCCAGGCATCTGGGCGGTTTCTCCACCGGCGAGCGCCATACCATGATTGACGCACCCGCGCGCGATGCCGGCAACAATCCCCTCGATCATGTCGACCGGAAGACGGTGCCCCGCCACGTAATCCATGAACGCGATCGCCCGCGCCCCGTGCACCAGGATGTCGTTCACGGAATGATTCACCAGGTCTTCGCCTACGGTGTCGAATACCCCCGCCGCCTCGGCCACAAGCACCTTGGTCCCCACACCGTCCGTGCTCATCACGAGGAGTGGGTGTCGCATCCCCTCGGGTACCCGGACCATCCCGCCGAACGCACCAACTCTTCCGGCTGACAGCGGCGTCCGCGTCGCGGCAACCAGTTCGCCGATCCGCGCCTTGGCGTCGTCCGCGGCCGCGAGATCCACGCCCGCCGCTGCGTATCTCGAACCGGTCATCCGTCGCTCCCCGCAGGAATCCTGGTCAGTTCGACGAATTCACGGACCCGCGATTCGACCGCCGCGACCTCGATCCCTTCGAATCCGCGCACGCCGAACCCGGCGACAGAGTACGACCCCATCGCCGAGCCGTACACCATCGCCCGACGCAGGTGCTCGGTATCGACCGCTCCCGCTCGCGCGAGATATCCCATGAATCCGCCGGCGAACGCATCGCCTGCACCGGTCGGATCGAAGACCTCTTCGAGCGGAAATGCCGGGATGTGAAAGGTCTGGCTGCGATCGATCAGCAGCGCGCCGTATTCGCCCTGCTTGATCACCACCCGTTTCGGTCCGCGATCGAGAATCCAGCGCCCCGCGCGATGGATATTCCAGTCGCCGGAGAGTTCGCGCGCCTCCGAATCGTTGACCATCAGCATGTCGACGCGCGCGAGGAGGGCGAGGAGATCATCGCGCTTCGACTGGATCCAGTAGTTCATCGTGTCGCACGCGCAGAAGACCGGCGACTGCACCTGCTCCAGCACGCCGAGCTGCAGGACCGGATCGATATTGCCGAGGAAGACGAACCTGGCGTGCTCCGCTCCCTCGGGGAGCTTGGGACGAAAGTCGGCAAAGACGCCGAGGCGAGTCTCCAGCGTTTCCCGGCTCTGCAGGTCGTAGGAATATTTCCCCTTCCACCGGAACGACTCGCCGGGGGCGCGCTCGACGCCGCTCCAGTCGATGCCCCGACCGGCGAGACGATCGAGTTCGTGCATCGGATAATCGTCGCCGACGACGCCGACCACTCGAACCGGGTGCAGCAACGACGCTGCGACCGCGAAATGGACCGCGGACCCGCCGAGGGCATCGGCGGTGGAACCGAACGGCGTGAAGATCGAGTCGAGTGCGACACTCCCCACGACGAGCAGCGTCATCGAGTCACATCCGATCCGGCGCGGAGATGCCGAGGAGGTTGAGACCGTTGCGGAAGACCTGCCGCGCGCCCCGCGCGAGGAGGAGCCGCGCCGCTTCAATCGCCGGTGGCTCGCCGATCACCCGGCACGCGTGGTACCAGGCATGGCTTTCGCGAGCGAGCGTTTCGAGATACGTGGTGATCCGGTGCGGCTCATGCTCCGTGGCCGCGCGCTCGACCACCGACGGAAACAGCACCAGCTCCTTGACCAGGTCGATGTCTGATCCGGTCAAGACGCCGAGATCGATCGCGCCGGCGACCGACTCCGGCTCGCGCCCCGCGTTGCGGAGGATGCCGCTCATCCGGGCGTGCGCCATCTGGACATAGAAGACCGGGTTCTCGTCGGTGCGGGACTTGGCCAGCTCGATGTCGAATACCAGGTGCGAGTCGCCGCGCCGCATCATGAACCAGTAGCGCGCCGCGTCGACCCCGACCTCTTCGTAGAGATCACGGAGCGTCACGAATTCGCCCGACCGCTTCGACATCTTCACTTCTTCGCCGCCACGCACCACGCGTACCAGCTGCACCAGCGCCACGTCGAGCCATCCCTCGGGAAGGCCAAGCGCCGCAAGTGCCGCCTGCATTCGCGGGATGTACCCGTGATGATCGGCGCCCCACACATCGATCGCATGGTCGAAACCGCGCTCGAACTTGTCGAGATGATAGGCGATGTCGGGGACGAGATAGGTGAATGACCCGTCGGTCTTGCGGAGGACGCGGTCGCGATCGTCGCCGAACGCGGAGGTGCGCAGCCAGAGCGCGCCGTCTTCCGAAAAGGTCTGCCCCGCCGACCCCAGCCGCGTCACCGCGGCGTCCACCTCGCCGGCATCGTAAATCCGCTGTTCCGACGACACGACATCGAACCGCACGCCGAAGGTCGCCAGCGTCTCGTCCTGCTCAGCCCGCTGCATCGCGAGCGCGGCGCGGCGGCACCGGGCGATTCCGTCGGCGGGATCGAGGTCGGCAAACCCTTCCCCCTCGCGCTCGAGGAGTGCGGCCGCGGCTTCACGGAGATACTCGCCGTGATACCCGCCGTCCGGAATCTCTCCGGACCGACCGACCGCCTGCTGCACGCGCGCCCACAGTGACTCGGCCAGGCGGGTGATCTGCGCCCCGGCGTCGTTGACGTAGAACTCGCGAGTGACCTCGTGGCCGGTCCATTCGAGCAGTGACGCGATCCCGTCGCCCAGCGCCGCACCACGGCCGTGTCCGACGTGAAGCGGGCCGGTCGGATTGGCCGAGACGAACTCGACGTTGATTCGGCGCCCGATGCCGGTCGCGGATCGGCCGTATTGATCTCCGTCGGCGATGATCTGCGCGAACTCCCGCGCCAGCGTGTCCTGGCCGATTCGGAAATTGATGAAGCCGGGGCCGGCGATCTCGACGCCCACCACCGACGTCGCATCACGGTCGATCGCTGCGATGATCTGTTCGGCGATCGCGCGCGGATTCCCCCGCTCGCGACGCGCAACGACCATCGCGAGGTTGGTGGCGAGATCGCCGTGCGACGGGTCGCGAGGGCGTTCGAGGGTGAACTCGAATCCTCCGCCGAACCCTTCCGCCACGCGTGCCAGCTCGGCGCGCAACCGGTCGGTCACGCCGGATCCTTCTTGCCGGAGGGAGACGAGGGCTTTGCCTCCGCGCTCTTGGGCGTCGAGGTGTCCGGGCTCTTCGCCGGCGCGTTCTCGCTCTTTGAAGCGGACTTCTCCTCACCACCAGCGCTGCCTTCCGGCGCCTTCCGGGGCCCCTTCCCGTCCTTGCCGTAGTCGGTGATGTAGAAACCGCTCCCCTTGAAGATCACGCCCTGCCCACCCGAAATGACCCGCGACGCCCGCGCGCCACAGACCGGGCACCGGGTGATTGGTTTGTCGCTCATTTTCTGGACCCGCTCGAAGGCATGGCCCTTGTCACAACGGTACTCGTAGGTCGGCATTCGGCTCCATCCGGGGCTAACTCACCGCGCGGTATAAAGATAGTCGCGCCGGCCGGAGTCGATTCTCGGCGGGTGGGAAGCGCTCAGCCGGCGAAGGTCGACAGCAACGCCCGATCGATCGTGTGACCACCCTCGAAATGGTGGACCACCACGTCGAGCCCCTCGCCGCGAAGACGCTGACCGTCCGATTCGACCCGTTCCGGAGGAACCCTGGCGTCCCGGTCGCCGACGACCAGGTGGAGCGGCTGGGGACCGAGCGTCTCGCGAAGGGCCGCGCCGTGGACGTCATCGGGGATCGCACCCGCCCAGCAGACGAGTTGGGCAACCGGTCGAGCGGGCGCGATCGACCAGCGTGCCGCCACCGAGCATCCCTGGGAAAATCCATGGATATGGAGCGCCGCATCGGGAGGGACGAGTGCCGTCACGACCTGATCGAGGTATTGCCGCTGGTCCTCGATCTCGTGGTGCAGCTCCTCGCGAGTCGTCCATGACGCACCCACAGCACGTTTCCCCTCGCTCAGTTCGTTGTAGAAACGGGAGAGCCCCTCGGGAGCGATCAGCACGCGCCCCGGTCGCGCCGCCGATCGGAACCAGTGCAGGATGCCGCGCGCGAGCATTCCATACCCATGCAGGATGAGCCACGCTTCGGTCGCTGTTTCCGGATCTCCCACGACGCCGACGCGCGCGTGTCGCTGCGTGATGAAGTGGCGGTACGCGGCCTCCATCTCACCGCGTCCCTTCGGCATGGTACGTTCCCCAGGCCGCACGCAGCGTGTCGCTGATCTCCCCGAGCGTGGCGCGGGCCCGTACGGCATCGATGATCAACGGCAGCAGCGGCGTCGAACCTTTCGCCCCGGCGCTGATCGCGGCGAGGGTCGCCGTGACGGCACCCGCGTCACGACGCCGCTTCACGTCGGCGAGGCGATCGCGCTGCTCACGCTCGAGCGCGTGGTAGTCCGGAACCGGCGGTGTCACGGGGGCGGCGTTGTCGGCGAACCGATTCACACCGACCACGGTCAGCTCCCCCGATTCCTGCGCCTGCTGCGTCCGCCACGCGCTCTCGGCGATGGCGCGCTCGAAGTAGCCGGACTCGATCGCGGCCGCGGCACCCCCGATTGCGTCGATCTCCTCGATCAACGCGCGGGCATCTCCCTCGATCCGATCGGTGAGTGATTCGACGTACCAGCTTCCTGCGAGCGGGTCGATGCTGCGCGTCATGCCGCTCTCGAACGCCAGCACCTGCTGCGTGCGCAACGCGAGCGTCGCCGACTCCGTCGTCGGCAGCGCCAGCGCCTCGTCGTAGCCGTTGGTGTGCAGCGACTGCGTTCCGCCCAGAACGGCGGCGAGCGCCTGGACGGTCACGCGCACGACGTTGTTCAACGGCTGCTGCGCCTGCAATGTCACCCCGCCGGTCTGGGTGTGAAACCGCAGCCGCGCAGTGGCGTCGTCCGCCGCGAACCGCTCGCGCATCAGGCGGGCATAGAGGCGCCGGGCCGCGCGAAACTTCGCGATCTCTTCGAAGAGATCGTTGTGCGCGGCGAAAAAGAACGACATCCTCGGCCCGAACGCCGGGAGTGGCACACCGGCCGCGATCCCACGTCGCACATATTCGAGCGCGTTGGCGAGGGTGAACGCCACCTCCTGAACGGCCGTGGCACCCGCCTCCCGCATGTGGTATCCCGAGATCGAGATCGGGTTGAAATTCATCCCCTCGGATACCACGAACCGGAAGAGATCGGTGACGAGCCGCAACGACGGTTCCGCGGGGTAGATGTACGTCCCCCGAGCGATGTATTCCTTGAGGACATCGTTCTGTACCGTCCCTCCGAGCGCCGATCGTGCGACGCCCTGCTCTTCCCCGGCCACGACATACATCGCCAGCAGGATCGCGGCCGTCGCGTTGATCGTCATCGACGTGGTGACCCGGTCGAGCGGAATGTCGCGGAAGAGCATGACCAGGTCGTCGACCGTATCGATCGCCACGCCGACGCGGCCAACCTCGCCCGCCGCCATCGGATGATCCGAGTCGTACCCCATCTGCGTTGGAAGATCGAATGCGGTCGAGAGTCCGGTCTGACCGGCCGCGAGCAACGCGCGGAAGCGCACATTGGTCGCCTCCGCGGTGCCGAACCCTGCATACTGGCGCATCGTCCACGGCCGCCGCGTGTACATCTCGGCGTACGGCCCGCGCGTGAACGGAAATGCGCCCGGTTCGCCGAGATCGCGCCCGGGCTCGCCGTGCCAGTCCGATGGATGTGCGAGCGGTGGCACGGTTCCGCGCGGGTCGGTCACGCCGGCCCCTCGACTTCGGCGATCACCGTGCTGACGTAGTCCACGTCCGCAGCGTTCCCGGCCACGAACGGTGTCCGCTGATGCAACGACGTGGGGACGATCTCGACGATCCGCGTTCGGCCGTCGGTCGCCTTGCCGCCGGCGGCTTCGGCAAGGAACGCCATCGGCATGCACTCGTAGAGGAGGCGGAGCTTGCCGTGCGGATTTCGTGAATCAGCGGGATAGAGATAGATCCCGCCGGCAATCAGGTTGCGATGGAAATCCGCCACCAGTGACCCGATGTAACGCGACGATTTCCCCTCGATCCGCTCCGGATCGTCGCCGTGAAAGCCGCGGACGGCGCGCTGCATCCCCTTGGACCACCGGCCAAAGTTCGATTCGTTGGCGCTGTAGTACTTGCCGTGCTTCGGCATCGTGATCGATTCATGCGAAAGGAGGAATTCGCCGATGGTTGGATCGAGCGTGAATCCATGCACACCATGCCCGATCGAATACACCATCATCACACTCGAGCCGTAGAGGATATACCCTGCACCGACCAGCTTCGTGCCCGGCTGCAGCACGTCCTGCATCGTGCCCTGTCCCTTCGTACTCACCCGCGACATGATCCCGAAGATGGTACCGACCGGGCCGTTGACGTCGATGTTGGATGAACCGTCCAGCGGGTCGAAGAGGACTGCGTAGTGCCCCGCGGGATAGCCGTCGGGGATCGGGATCAGCGATTCATCCTCTTCCGACGCCATCGTGCAGACGCGTCCGGTGTGATTCAATGCATTCTTGAGCGTTTCGTTGGCAAAGACATCGAGCTTCTGCTGCTCCTCGCCCTGGACGTTGATTGCGGATGCGCTGCCGAGAATGCTGGTGAGCCCCGCTCGCCGAATCTGTGCCGCGACGACCTTGGCGCCGAGGGCGATGTCGTACAGCAGGTTGGTGAGTTCGCCAGTGGCCTCGGAGTGCAGCTCCTGCTGCTCGAGGATGAAGCGTTCCAACGTCGTGACGATGGTGCGATCGAGCACGGTTGCTCCCCTGGGTGACTCACGGTCGAACGGTAAATGTCGCGGTGGATCGCGCGCCCTGCACCGTGAACGTCCTTCCATCGGTCGTCACGGTCACCAACCCCTGCTGGTCCGTTCGCCACACCGCGGCGCCGGCGTGGTCGAGGCGTGCCAGCGCGTCCGGCGACGGATGCCCGTAATTGTTGCGGCCGACGCTGACCACCGCAGCTTGGGGCTGCGCCGCGGCGAGGAACGCGTCGCTGCTGGCGGTCTTCGAGCCATGGTGGCCCACCTTCAGCAGATCGACCCGATGGAGCGCCGGCGCCATCGCCGATTCTGCCACGAATCCCGCGTCCCCCATCAACAGCGCATCGAACGCGTTGTAGCGCACTTCGAGCACGATCGAGTCCTCGTTCAGATCATCGCCCTGCCGCGCCCACGGCGTCGGCGGATGAAGGACATGAAATTCCACCCCATCGACCGACCACGCTGTTCCGGCGCGCGCTGCTCGCCATCGAACGTGATGCGCCGCCAGCGCGCCGAGCCAGCGGTCGTAGGCCGAATCGGAGAAGAGCTCGCCCGGTTCGAGCGCGACGTCGGTCGGGATTCGCGCCAGCACCGCGGATGCACCGCCGACGTGATCCCGATGTGCATGCGACAGCACGAACATGTCGATGCGGTGCACACCGTGGCTGGTCAGATACGGCACAATCACCCGACGGCCAGCATCCCAACGGTCGTCGGCCGGCCCCGCGTCAACTTCGATCCAGTGATTCCTCGGTGTTCGAATCAGCGCCGCGTCGCCCTGCCCGACATCGAGGAAAAGTAACGCCAGCGTCTGCCCGTCTCCCGGCGCATCGCCGGTGGTTTTTCCGAGGAGTACCACGCAGGTCCCGGCCGTGACCACCCACGACATCCGTCGAACCGCCTCGCGCAATGTCGTGGGGCCGTAGATCACCCAGGCGAACGACGCCGCGATGCCGATCCAGGGGAGCGCCGCGGCGAGCCCCGATGTACCAGATGGTGCGGAGCCGGGAAGGAGCGCGCCGCGGCGCACCAGCGCATCGAGAAGCACCAGGAAGCCGTTCCCCGACGCCGCCATTCCCTGCGCCACTCCCGCGAGGATGCCGTTCAATGCGATCGACAGCACCAGGAGCGGCAGCGCCATGGCAACCAACGGGATACCGACGAGCGACAGGACGATCCCGGCGGGCGCCACCTGGCCGAATGCCGCCGCGGCGAGCGGTGCCGTCGCGAGCAGCGCGCCGGTCGACGCGGAAAGCGACCGCACCAGGTAATGCCGGCTGATCGCACGATCGCTCCACCGGACGGCGAGGCTCACGCCGGCAAGGCCGAGAACCGACATCCATCCGCCGGGCGAGGTGATCGACCACGGATCGCCGATGAGCACCACCAGCGCACTGGCGGCCGCGAGTACGCTGAGCCGGACCTGTCGCTGTCGCCAGCGGCAGAACGCCAGCACCACCAGGAGCGCGGCGGCGCGCATGGCGGCTGGTGGCCATCCGAGCGCCGCGGCGTACGCCACCATCGCGGCAGCAGCAATCGCCTCCGCTGGGTGACGCGACACCCCCGCAAGTCGAAGAATCAGCACGATCCATCCGGCGAGACACGCCAGATGAAACCCGGAGATGGCAAGGAGGTGCATCAATCCCGCCGACGCAAACGCCGCCTTGAGATCGGGATCGAGCGCGCCGCGCCACCCCGCCACCATCGCATCGACGAGCGGCGCGCGCGGACCGTACAACGCTCGCGCCCTCCCGGCGAGCGTGTTGCGCAGCCGCTCGACCGGGATCGGTGATCCCCATGAGCTTCCGACGGTCGAGATCATGAGGATCCCGTCCGGGTGGCCCAGGGCGCCCGTCGACGGAATCCAACGCGCCACCACCCGCGCCGTGCGGCCGGCCGCGAGACTTTGGCCACGCGGCCACGCCGCCGTGATCGTACCGCCGCAGGTGAATGACACGATGCGGGCCCGCCCGGTTCCCTCTCCCGGATCGACAGCGTGGATGACGTACGAACTCGCGCCGAGCGGCATGCGAGCCGCGCACGATTGCCGCGCGTCAGTCACGCCGTGCTGCCCCACGACAATTCCCGCGGCAATTGCCGGAAGGGCCACGACCCACCATTCATCGCGCAACAGCCATGCAGCAAACAGGAGCACCACAATGACGCCGGCCAGGTCCGGAAAACGCGCGAGGCCGGTCGCAAGACCGGCCCCGTAACCTGCTGTCACCATCAGGATCCCCGGAGGTCGGGGCATCAGCGCTACACTTTCGACCGCGGCCGCGCGGCGACAAAGCGCATCGCTTCAAGAACCTTCACGTCGATTTCGGCGCGTTGCTGCGCACCATCGAGCGCGACCTCGGTCACCGCTTTCCCCGCGTCGGTGACGACGTAGCGCGGCGGCAGGCGATTGAGCGCGTAGACGATGACGTCCTCGCGATGCTCCGCCGAATCCGCGAATTCCTTGACCGAGGTCTTGAGGCGGTCGTACGCGTCGCGAACGTGCCGCTCCATCACATTGAGGATCATAGCACCGCGAGCGTGGACTGTTCCACGCTTCCCATGAAGGTTGAACCTGTCGTTCCCGTCAACCGGACGTCGTGATATTCCCCGACCGACGACGGCGGGAGATCGAGCAGCACGAGAAAGTTCTGGCGCGTCCGGGCCAACATCATGTCGCCCCGCTTTGCCGGGCGCTCTACCAGCGCTTCGTGCACCTGCCCAACTCGCGCGGCGTTGCGGCGACGGACCTGCGAGCGGACCAGATCGATCAGTCGCGCCAGGCGCTCGCTCCCCACCTCGTCGTCGACGCGATCGCGCAGGCGTTCCGCCGGCGTCCCCTCGCGCACCGAATACTTGAAGGTGTAGGCGTCGTCAAAACCAGCTTCCTCGACGAGGGTCATCGTTTCGGCGAACTGCGCGTCGGTCTCGCCCGGGAAGCCGACGATGATATCGGTCGACATGGTGATCGCCGGCATCGCCGCGCGAAGCTCGCCCGCCACGTCGAGATACCGCTCTCGTGTATACCGGCGCAGCATGCGCCGGAGCACCGCATTCGATCCGCTCTGCACCGGCAGATGGACATGGTCGCAGACCGCCGGCGTCGTGGCCATCGCCTCGATCACCGCCGGGGTGAAATCGGTCGGATACGGCGAGGTAAACCGGATGCGACGCAACCCATCCACCGCACCGACGGCGCGCAACAGTTCCGCGAAGTCGTGCTCGCCATCGTGGTACGAATTGACCGTCTGCCCGAGGAGTGTCACCTCGGTCGTCCCCGCGTCGGCCAGCTGCCGCACCTCGGCGACCACGTCGGCGAGTCGCCGGCTTCGCTCCGGACCGCGCGTCGTCGGTACGATGCAGAAGGTGCAGCGATAATCGCAGCCGCGCTGCACCGTCACGAATGCGGTCGGACCCGATTCACGCAGCTGCGGGATCTCTTCGTAATGCTCCCAGCTGCGGTACTCGACGTCGACCTGGCGTTCCCCTGTCCCGGCGTGCGCCAGAAGCTCGGGGAGATTGCGGTATCCGTCCGGACCGACGACGAGGTCGACCGCGGGGACTCGTTCGAGCAGTATCGGTCCCAGCCGCTGGGCCATGCACCCGACCACGCCGAGGACCGTGCCGGGCCGCTTGTGGCGCTGCAGCTCGCCAACCCGGCCGATCACCCGCTGTTCCGCATTGTCCCGCACGGCACAGGTGTTGACCAGGATGACGTCGGAACCTTCCGGCACGGGCGACTGGGAATAGCCGTCCCGCGCGAGGACGCCGAGCATCAGTTCGGAGTCCGCCACGTTCATCTGGCAGCCGTAGGTTTCGACGTAGATCTGCTTCATCTGGATGGGAGTATACTGCGGCGCGGTGGCAGACAGTGCCGCCGCTACTGGCCGATCGTCGGCGGGCGGACGGAGATCCCGACGGTAATCACCGTCGCGCCCTCGGTGTAACCGCTTCCCTGCGACCGCCAGATCCGCTCGATCGCGATATCAAAGCCGCCGCGATCGGCGGCAAACCGCCGGCCGGTACCGAGTGATACGCCGAACTCGTGAGGCTGCGGATCGGTGGCGAGCAGGAACGGGAGCGTGGTGTAGTGCGCGCCCAGGCGGAGCGGATACTTGAGCGGCTGGCGCGCGTTGCGGATCAGCTCGATGCCGCCATTGATCCCGACGGTATTGCGAGCGCCGGGCGCCCCTTCCGCCTGGATCGCGGAATCCGCGACCGACCAGTTCCGCGTGATCCCCGACGCCACCAGCGAAAGGCGTGATGTCACCGCGGCACGGATCCCGGCCGTGAACGTGGTCGGCATGGCGACCGATCCGACCGATGACGTCGGGAACTGCACCTGCCCAAGTCCGGTCGAATCGCGGTCAATCCCGACCGCGCCGTCGTGGCGAAACGATGCCGCGATCTCCACGCCGTGCACCGGATTCCAGAGCGCCCCGATGGAAACACCAGTGCCGCTGTAGGACAGTTCCGCTGTTTCCGCCGGCGAGAGATAGGTCGTGTCTTCCCAGAAGCGCCTCGATACCAACCGGTTCGACCCGGTGAGGAAGTGCACCGCGGCGCCGACCGCCAGCCTGGTGTTGACCACCCACGCGCCACCGATGCGCAGATCATCGATCCCGCCGCGCGACGACAACGTGTCATGCACCTCGACCGGCACGCCGCGTGGCGACGCCTGTCCGTCGCTGACCACCGTGAAATCGCGGTCGGTATAGAGCGAGTAGCTCACCCCGAGGGCAATGCGCCGATGAGCGACCGGACCGCCGATGAGAATCTGGGGAAAGCGGGTGTCACGCGTCGACAGCGTGCCGGCCGGATTGGTGCTGCTCCGCCAGTCGCCGCTCGAGGTGAACAGCGCCGTCGCCGTGGAGAGGGTCCCCAGCGCCGCCGGGTTGGTTGACGACTGGCCGTCGAAGATCGACTCCGCGCCTCCCAGGCCCAGCGAATACGCCGATGCCTCGCGCCCCGGAAGTCCCAGTCCGCGGATGCCAAACTGCGACGCCTGCGCGAACGCGCGCCCGGTGATACCGAGCAGGCCGAAGACAGCGAGCGTCGCAATCCGTTGCCTCATCTAGAAGCCTCCGAAGGCAAACGGCGGACGATAGGTGATCCGGAGCGTCGGCGCCCCCACCGCGGCTCGCGTCGACCGGAAGAGCGGGAAGATGAACGTGCCGCCTTCCTGCGCGAGCGACAACCGGATGACGGATGGCGTCGGTGTCTTCCCCTGCCATGCCTGTATCAGCGGGGCGATTTCGAGCGAGACGTCCTGCGTCCCGGGGAGGAGCGGTACTGCCGCGGTGAGACCGATGATCAGCGGCGATTTTGCCCCGAAATCGGTGAGCTCCGTTCCCGCCACCAGCTGCGCGGTGTCAGCCGGTATGCCGATGACCGGCGCATCGGCGTGCAGCTCCAGCGTGGCGCGGATGATCGTGGCCGAGTCCCGGAGATACTCGGGAAGTGCGAAGCGAATGAAGCTCCGCGATACCGGAATCCCGCCCACCGCCAGCAGCGTTGCCGGCGGCGGAGGGTTGGGCGCCGAGATCGTGAAGAAGTCGCTCGCAATGCGCCCCAACGCTTGCGGCTTGAGCGAGTCAACAACACCGTTCGCTTCGACATACGTGGTGAGGAGCGGCGCAAAGGCCCCCGACGCCGGAGTCCCGATCCGCGCCGCGGTAGCGGAGTCGGCGCGGACGCGTATGCCGATTTCGAGGATCGTGCTGTCGGACGGCACGAATCCCAGGCTCGCGAGCGAGTCGCCCGAGAACGTGATATGGACGATCCCGTTCGCGGCCGACACCCCCTCGGGGACCGAGGCGATCAGGTTGGCCGGCGTCATCTGGGCGTCGACATCGGCCAGCGAGGCAGTGGAGTCGAGCTTCGGCGAGAGACGGTAGATCTCGAGGACGAAATTGTTGGTCGTCGTGTCCCGTGCCTGGAGGCCGACTTCGAGCGCCACCGAATCAACCGTGAAGGTCCGGCTCGTGTCCGACACCAGCACCGAGTCGGTTCGCGGGAAGAAGCGAATGACGGCGCGATTCTCTCCGTAGACGCCGCCGCTCGATGTGAGCAGCGAGGTCAGGTTCGACTGCTCGATGAACCCGGTGAAGCTGGAATCGCCATTGGGGATCGGCGACAGTGTCGTGTCACGGAACACCGATTGGCCGCCCGGGCAGAACGACGGGCAGGTCCCGGGAGTGGTCAGGTGCTCGGTACAGGCAGCAGCGACCACTGCGGTGAGGACGACGGCAGCGATGCGCCACTTCACTTGAGCATCTCCGCCGTGAATCCGGCCGGGAGCAGCTCGCGCATCGTCCATTGCTGGCTGAGCTCGCCGGCGCAACTTTCGACGACGAGATCGGGGGCGAATTCCGACAGGACCTGGCGGCACGCGCCGCAGGGCGCCACCGGCTCCGCGGCGTCGCTCACCAGTACCATCCGGCGGAAGCGCTGGTGCCCGGCGGAGACCGCGGCGACAACCGCGCTTCGTTCGGCGCAGATCGTCAACCCGTACGACGCATTCTCGACGTTGCAGCCGGCGAAGACGGTGCCATCGTCGGTTTCGAGTGCCGCCCCGACGCGAAAATGCGAAAAGGGAGCATACGCCCGGTCGCGGGCCGCTTCGGCCACAGCTCGCAACGACGTCACGCTACCCAGATATCGCTCAGGAATGACTGCCCAGCGGCAAGCGCGGGTACGCCCAGGAACTCGGCAATGGTCTGGCCGACGTCGGCGAACGTCCGGCGTTCGCCGAGATCGATGGCGCGGACGCGCGGACCGGTCGCGAGGATGGGGACGCACTCCCGCGCGTGGTCCGTCGAAGCGGTGGTGGGATCGTTGCCATGGTCGGCTGTGAAGATAATCAGGTCCTCATCACGGGCTTCCCGCAAAAACTGAGGAACCCAGCGATCGAGATCGATGAGTCCGCCCGCGAAGCCGGCCACGTCATTGCGATGTCCCCAGCTCTGATCGAACTCGATGACGTTGGCGAAGAGGAAGCCGTGGTCGAGCGCGGCCATCTTCTGATCGATCAAGGCATACGCGTCCGGATTCGTCGCCGCGTGGGTGCTGGTGATCCCCCGCCCCGCAAAGAGATCGTCGACCTTCCCCACGCCCACAACTGGAACGCCCGCAGTGGCGAGATGGTCGAGCAGCGTCGGCCGGGGCGGCTCAAGCGAAAAGTCCTTGCGGTTGGCGGTCCGCACCCAATGCCCCGGAGTCCCGCGAAACGGCCTCGCGATCACGCGCGAGACGCTGTGCGGGCCGGTGAGAAGTTCTCGCGCCGTGCGGCACGCGGCGTACAATTCGTCGAGCGGCACGACATCCTCGTGCGCCGCGATCTGGAACACGGAGTCCGCCGACGTGTAGACGATCCACTGCCCCGTTGCGAGATGCTCCGATCCCAGTTCGTCCAGAATCGCTGTTCCCGACGCGGCCTTGTTCCCGATCACCGCGCGCCCGGTGCGGCCGCCAAATTCGGCCAGCAGCGCCGGGGGAAATCCTTGCGGATAGGTGGGGAATGGCGTCTCCAGCACGACGCCGCAGAGTTCCCAATGCCCCGTGGTGCTGTCCTTCCCGGCGCTGGTGGGCTGGGCCCAGCCATGTGCCGCCCGCGGATGCGGCGTCTCGGGAATCCCGCTGTCGCCACAGTGCCCGAGCCCGAGGGACTGCAGGTGCTGGAGATGCAACTCCGGCCGTGCCCGCATCACATGCCCCAGGGTGGCGCTTCCTGCATCGCCGTACACCGCCGCGTCGTGCGCCAGCCCCACACCGACTCCGTCGAGCACGATCAGTGCAGCGCGGCGCGTCACATGACCTTCCCGGTGGCGAAGCGGAAGCGCAGTGCGGTCAGTGCCTGCTCCACCAGGCGGCTCTCATCGGCGTCGAGATTCCCGCGCGTCTTCTCCTGGAGAGCCGCCAGCGTGTCGATCAAGGTCTGCGCGAGCTGCCGCGCGTTGGTCGCGCCGGCTTCTTCGGCTCCCGGCGGCAGCTGGCCGTCGAGCGCCGCGTTAGCCTGGCCGGCAATTCCGAGGACCAGCGATGCGAAGTGCGGATTCATTCGTGCCTGTGGTAGCGGCGTGGCAGCCGCGGACTGAGTGCGGTGAGAAGTTCGTAGCCGACCGTCCCCGCGAGCGCAGCCTGTTCTTCGAGCGTCACCAAACCGCCGAAGAGCGTCGCGACATCACCGATTGCGACCGGCAAGTCTCCCGCGTCGACGAGGATGTGATCCATCATGACGCGCCCGACGATTCGCACCCGCTGTCCGAGGAGTTCCGCCGCACCCGCATTCGACAGCTGTCGATGGATCCCGTCAGCGTATCCGATCGCGATCGTCGCGATCGTCGTCTGATTGGGAGCGCGCCAGGTGCCGTCATAGCCGATCGGCGTCCCCGCCGGGACGCGACGGATCGCCACCACCCGCGCTCGCACCGCGACAACCGGGATGCTGTCGAGTCCGGGCACGCGCCCTCCGTACAGATGGATCCCCGGTCGCGTCACATCCCCCGCGTAGGCTGTTCCGTATGCGCCAGCGCCGGACGACGCCGCATGCAGTACCGCCGGGCGCCTTCCCAGCAACGCAATCGCCTGCTGGAATCGTTTCCATTGCTGCGCCGTCCCTTCCGCATCGTGGCCGGCCGAATGGAACATGGTAAAGATGCCCTCCCATCCGGCAGCGTCGCTGAGCAGATTGCGGACCTGGGCGAGCATCTTGCCGTCGTTCCACACGAAGCCCGAGCGCCCCATGCCGGTGTCGATCTCCAGATGGAACGGGCCGCCACCGTGGGAGAGCCAGGCGTCGAGGGCGTCGAGATCACCGATGCTGGGCCGGGCGGCCACGGCGTTGACGAACTCGATCATCGACGGCACCAGCGGCGTGAAGATCACGATCGGCCGGACGATGCCGTTGACGTGCAGTTCGCGGGCCTCGTCAACCGTGGCGACGCCATATCCCCACGGTTCGACTTCGGCCAGTGCTCTCGCGACCATGAGCGCGCCAAGGCCGTAACCGTCGGCCTTCACCATCGGCAGCAGCGGAACCCGTGTCGCGGCACGGAAGGACTGGGCGTTGCGGACCAGGGCGTCCAGGTCGATATCGACCCAGGCGCGCGCGGTGTCAGGAGTCAGTCGTTTGCGCACGATGGGAGACTAGGACCCCGGGGGATTGGATGCAAGATGATTCGGCGCTTCAGCGCGCCGTGGCGATGGTGGCAGACCTGCGCGCGCGTTGCGATTGGGATCGGGTGCAGACGCGGGAGACCCTCCGGCCCTATCTCATCGAGGAAGTGCACGAACTCGATGCCGCGCTGGCGGCGAATCAGCGCGACGCGATCCGCGACGAAGTCGCCGACCTCATGCTTCACCTCGCCTGGCAGCTCGCCCTGGGCGCGGAACTGGGTGAATTCACTCCCGACGACATCGCCGACCAGCTGGTGGCGAAGATGCGTCGGCGCCATCCGCACCTCTTTGCCCAGGGCGACCGGGAAGCGTGGCAGCAGCTCAAGGCGCGTGAACGACCCCCGGGAACCGGCACCCTCGACGGCCTTCCCGCAACGCTGCCGGCGCTCCTCCTCGCCTTCCGCCTGCAGGAGCGCGCCGCCGGCGTTGGTTTTGACTGGCCCGATACCGCCGGACCGGCGAACAAGGTGCGCGAAGAACTCGGCGAGGTCGAAGCCGAACTCGGGGCGACGGCGACCGGAACCCCTCCCGATGCGCTGGTCGACGAGGTCGGCGATCTCCTCTTCGCCGTCGTCAACCTCGCGCGGAAGGCCGGCGTCCATCCGAGCCTCGCGCTCGATCGCGCCAATCGAAAATTCCGGACGCGATTCGAACAGGTCGAAGGCCTCGCCCGCGAACGAGCGATCGCCCTGGACACGGCAGGGATCGACCGACTCGATGAGCTCTGGGATGAAGTGAAACGCCGATCGCCTTGAGCGGCGATCGGCTCGGCCGTCAGGGATAGAGCCGGTGAATCTGGCGCGGGAAGGCGATCGCTTCCCGGATATGAGGAATGCCGCAGATCCATGCGACGGTGCGTTCGAGGCCGAGGCCAAATCCCGAGTGCATGAACCCGCCATACTTTCGCAGGTCGAGATACCACTCGTACGTCTTCGGATCGAGCCCCTGCTCGCCGATGCGCGCAAGGAGACGGTCGTAGTCGTCTTCGCGCTGCGACCCGCCGATGATCTCCCCGTACCCCTCGGGCGCCAGGCAATCGTTGTTCAGCACCGTGCGCGGGTCGTCGGGGTTCTCCTTCATGTAGAACGCCTTGACCTGCTTCGGATAGTTCATCACGAAGAGCGGCCGGTCGAACGATTTCGCCAGCGCCGTTTCGTCGTCCGCGCCCAGGTCCGTTCCCCACTGGATGTCGCTTCCCTCGCGCTGCAACGCGGCGATCGCGTCGGTGTAGGTCATCCGCGCAAATGGTGCCTTGACCTTTTCCAGCGGCGCGATGTCGCGCTCCAGTTCGGCAAGCTCGGCACGCCGCCGCTCGAGCACGCGACCAACGAGATACGAGACGAAATCTTCCTGCAAGCGCATGTTGTCGTTGCTGTCGGCAAAGGCAACCTCGGGCTCGCACATCCAGAATTCGGTCAGGTGGCGCCGCGTCTTCGACTTCTCGGCACGGAAGGTCGGCCCGAAGCAGTAGACCCGGCCGAGCGCGGCAGCCGCCGCCTCGACGTAGAGCTGGCCCGTCTGCGCCATGTAGGCGCGCCCAAGATCGAAATAGTCCGTGGCGAAAAGCTCACCGGCATCCTCGCCGATCGACCCGGTCAGGATCGGCGTGTCGACGCGCGTGAAACCGCGATCATAGAAAAAGTCCGAGATCGCATGCTCGATTTCATTGCGGACACGCGCGACGGCAACCTGGCGGCGTGACCGGAGCCAGAGGTGCCGGTGCTCGAACAGGAATGCCGTTCCGTGTTCCTTGGGCGAAATCGGAAAGTCGACGCTCGGCGAGGTAACGGAGAGATCGGTGGCCGTCAGCTCGTAGCCACCCGGTGCACGCGCGTCGGCGCGGACGACGCCGGTCACGACGATGTTTGCTTCCTGCGTCAGCGTGCCGAGCCGCTCCCAGGCGCCTTCGATGAGCTCGTTGCGCGGGAAAACCGCCTGGACATAGCCGCTTCCGTCGCGCAGGACCACGAACGCGATCTTCCCCGACGAGCGGGTCGTCATGACCCACCCCCGGACGGACACGATGTCACCTGGATGTGCGTGGAGGTCGGCGATCGAAGCAAAGGTCGTCGGCATGGCTGATCTTACTCAGCCGCCATGCTCCAGCGCCAGTCGATCCGCGATCGCCGCCAGATCCTCGGCGTCGCGCCATTGCCGTTCGAGCAGCTTGAGTTCCCCTTCCATTGCGCGCCGCTCGGTCTCTTCATGCGCCGCCATCTCCAGTGCCAGCCTCACCTCGAACGGCACGTCGCGCAGGATGTACTGCCGCTGGGTCGCAAAGCGGAGTGGACGGCCCACCACATACTCGAGCAGCCGTTGCTCGCTCCCCGCTGTCTCGAGCAGGCGCGTCGCTTCCGCCACCTGCGCGCGGGCAGCCGCTTCGTGATCGATCGCCGGGAGGACTCGCCCCAGCGTGGGGAGCAACGCCGCCCCTGCGAAGAGTCCGAGCGTGGGGACGTCCCGGATGCTGGGCAATGCCGCGCCACCAACGTGTTCCGCACCGCTGCGGTACGGCACTTCGAGCCGCCAGTCGCCGTGACTGTTCGCGCTCAGCGACGCGAGCATGAGCGCCACGAACGGCACGTCCACCAGCTGGTCGGTCCACGGATCGCGCAGGACACAATGCTGGTGCATGGCGCGCACCGCGCCGCCGGTGACCTGGAAGAATGGAAGCGAGTCGAACGGTCCGCTCCACAGCGCCGTCATGACCCAGTTCAGCACGCCGGCCGCGTCGGTCTCGGCGCGCGGCATCCGGCGACGGCGGCGCAGCATCGACCCGTAGCGCCACGCGGCAAACTCCGGTCGCAGCGCCGGACCGATCCGGATCAGGTCGGCGCCGCTCCGGTGGGAGGCCAGGCCAATGTGATCGGTGGAAAAGCGTGCGCGGGTATCCCGGAAAACCCGCTCGCAACAATCGATCGCTTCGAGACGGGAGTCGAACGGCACGAGGTTCCACTTGACGCACGACGTGCAGATGATCCAGAGCCGGCCGCGGCCGGCGTCAAAAGCCAGCCTGGATCCCACGGGAAGCGGCTCGATCACCTCGTTCCGCCCAAGATCGGCTTCGCAGTAAAGGCAGGTGTGATACACGGCGCACCTCCTGATCGAACATCCTGCCCGGAGATATCGTGGCGCTGGCGCTCGCGTTACACATAGGTAACAGCGGGATGACAGTAGGTCGGCCGCGGCGCGCCGGCATTCAATGCCGTGGCTTCGCCTCGCGCACCGGGCGGTGGTAGAGGTCCCGGAGTTCGTCCTTGGCCCGCTCGAGGCGGCGTCGTTGCCGCGCCGCGAGCTGCGTCCCTGCGCGATTGATGTAGTAGGTGAGCATCGACATCGCCGACTGATAGGAGCCGGACTTGCGGCGCGAGCTCCGGTCGGCGGAACGCTTCAGTGACCGGGCAATAGCCCGCGGATCCGTGAGCGCAAAGACTCCCTTATCAAGATCGAGCGCGTCGCTCGTCTCGTGGACCTGCTGCGACCACCGCGCCTTGCTCGTCGTCGCTCTCGCCATGGCTCTCGCTCTCACCGTCATGACTGCCCATCCTCGTCGAGAAACGACGAGTGATATCAATGGGACCACACTCGCGCGGCATCGGGAATTCGACGCGCCGGCAAGAGGCGAGTGAGAGCGCACCTTCATTCAACTTCTGCTGTGCACCGGAACAATTTCGCCTCGTCCCATTCGCACGTGATGTGCCGCATCGACCTTCCACATTCACTACCAGGAGCCGACCATGATGGGACCGCTGCACGAGATGTTTCTCGACGAGTTGCGCGAGATGTACGACGCCGAGGAACAGCTGACCAAGGCACTGCCAAAGATGGTGAAGACGGCGACACACCCGGAGCTCCGGGACGCATTCGAAAGCCATCTCGAAGAGACGAAGGGGCACTACGAACGGCTGGAACGCGCGCTGGAAATGCTCGGCGAAAAGGCGAAGGGCGACACCTGCGAAGCGATGAAGGGATTGGTCAAGGAGGGTGGCGCCATCATCGATGAAAAGGGTGACATGCCCGACGCCGTCGTTGATGCCGGCCTGATCGCAGCCGGCCAGAAGGTCGAGCACTACGAGATCGCGTCCTACGGGACGCTGATCACCTGGGCACGGATGATGGGGCACGACGAAGTCGCCCAGCTCCTCGAACAGACCCTCTCCGAAGAGAAGGCCGCCGACGAAAAGCTCAACGCGCTGGCGGAGCACGGGATCAATCAGCAGGCGATGGCGAGCGCCGCCTGATGGACCACGGGGCCGCCGGATCCCCGGCGGCCCCTGCAGCCTACTTGCGGGCCTTCAGTGCGTCGAGCTGCGAGTCGACGCCGCCGGTCGTCAGCCCATCGGCGATCGCCGCGAGTCGATCCGCCTCGCGCCACTGACGTTCCAACAGCCGCAGCTCCCCTTCGAGCCACCGCCGCTCGGCATCCTCGTTGGCCAGCATCTCGAGTGCGAGCCGCGGCTCCGCGCTGAGCTTCGAGAGCTTGCCGAGGGCGCGTCCATGATCGCTCCATTCCAGGCGCGCCTTGGTCACCAGCGATTCGAGCGTGATGTGCCGCTCGACCAGTTCCACGGCACCGCGCACCTGGTTACGCGAGCCCGCCGTGCCGGCAATGACCGGAAGGACGTGCCCCAGTGCCGCAACGGCATCCGCATTGGTGAGGAGAATTTTCTCCTCGATCTTCTTGCCGCGAGTCCACTTGCCCTGCAGGCCGACGCGTGCCGGGACCATGAGGCCCCAGCTTGCCGGTGGACCCTCCACACGTTGCAATCGCGATTGCTTGACATCGGCCCGGGTCAGCGTGAGCGGTTCGCCACCCTCAGGGACAAATCGCGTCGCGATGCGATGGCGCTCCAGCGACTGAAACGCCCCCTGCATCAGGAACTGCAATCCTCCGACGCTCCCCGCCAGCACCTGAAGTCCGATCATGCCGCCGACAATCGCGACGCCCGCGGTGGCACCGATCACGATGTTGCGCCGCCGGCGCGACGCAAAGCGATCACCGTAGCGCCACGCCGCAAACTCCGGGCGCAGCGCGGCACCGATCCGGATCAGCTCGAGTTCACCGCGGACACGCGCGAGGCCAATGTTGTCGGTGGAGAAGCGCGTGTGCGTGTCGCGGAAGATCCGTTCACATGCATCGATCGTCTCGAGGCGATTCTCGAACGGAACGAGGTTCCACCGCGCGCACGAGGGACAGACGACCCACAATCTTCCCTGCGCCGCATCGAACGCGAGCCTGCGCCCGACCGGAAGGAGCTCCAGGACGTCGTTGGCGCCGAGCTGGTGCGTGCAGTAGAGACAGGTCGAGTACACGCAGGAAAGTAAGGCGGCGGCGCGTGAACGGCGCTACTATCCGGTCTCCTTCTCGAACCGTTCGTAAACCTCGCGCCTCGCGCTCGGTCTGATCCGCCGGCCAACCGGCAGCGTGTCCAGGACGTCGTTGCGCCCCATGTCCCGATGGCAGTACAGGCAGGTCGAATACATCAGCCGACCCGGAAGAGGATCTCGGCCCGGGGATAGCGCGCCAGTGCCCGTTCCCGCAGCGCACGGTTCTCCCGTTTCGCCAGTAGCGGGTCGTCCTCGAGCACCGCTCGCGCCAGCGCGCGTGCTTCCGCGAGGAGATCGTTGTCGTCGGGAAAGCGCGCAATGCGGAAGTCGATGGCCCCCGACTGCTGCGCGCCGAGCAGGTCGCCGTGACGCCGCTCCTCGAGATCGAGCTCGGCGATCCGGAAGCCGTCATCCGTCTGTGCGAATGCCCGCAACCGTTCCGGTACCTGCGTCGATGCGGTGAGCAGGATGCAGTGCGATTCGCGCTCGCCGCGTCCCACCCGCCCGCGCAGCTGGTGCAACTGCGCCAGCCCGAATCGCTCCGGATGTTCGATCACCATGACACTGGCGTTCGGCACGTCGATTCCGACCTCGATGACCGTCGTCGCCACCAGCACCATGACCTCGCCGTCGCGAAAGCGCCGCATCACGGCATCGCGCTCCGGTGGTTTCAGCCGGCCGTGCACCAGCCCTACGACCACGTCGGGCCATTGCGAGGTGAGCAGCGCCGCCATCGTCTCGGCAGCCCGCAAGTCGGCGCGCTCGGACTCTTCGATCACCGGAAGGACGATGTACGCCTGTCCCCCGTCGCGGACCGCCGCGCGCACGAACTCGAAAACCCGGTTGCGGTGCGCCGGCGTGCGCAGCGAGGTGCGAATCCGGCCGCGTCCCGGCGGCTTCGCCTTCAGCACCGAGGCATCGAGATCGCCGAATCGCGTCAGCGCGAGCGAGCGCGGAATCGGAGTCGCGGTCAGCAGCAGCACGTCGGGTGCATCGCCCTTGTGCATCAGCGCGGCCCGCTGCTCGACGCCGAAGCGGTGTTGTTCGTCGATGACCACCAGGCCGAGTCGCTGAAACGCCACCTGATCCTGCACCAGCGCGTGGGTGCCGATCGCGATCCGCGTCTCGCCATCGGCCAGACGCGACCGCGCCGCCCGCTTGTCCGCCGCGCCAAGCCTTCCCAGCAACAGCTCGGGCACGACGCCGAGCGGCGCCACGAGCCGCGAAATCGAGCCGTAATGCTGCTCGGCAAGGAGCTCCGTTGGCGCCATCAACGCCGCCTGATAGCCGTTCTCGAGTGCCAGGAGCATCGCGAACAGCGCCACGACCGTCTTGCCGGTCCCCACATCGCCCATCAGCAACCGGTGCATCCGCTCGTGCTTCGTCATGTCGTCGAAGATCTCGCGGATCGCCTGCTTCTGGTCGGTCGTCAACTCCCACGGAAGATGTTCGCGCAGCGGCGTCGTCAGCGTGCGGCGGATTTCGAATTGTGTGCCCCGCTGGCCGTGCCGTGCGACGGCGCGCGCCCGCGCCAGCATCAGCTGCAGATCGAGGAGCTCATCGACGGCGAGGCGGCGGCGGCCGAGTTCCGCGGCAGCCACGGTGGTGGGACGATGCACCGCGAAGAGCGCATCGCGGACCGACGGCAGCGCAAACCGCTGGCGCAACGCGTCAGGCAGGAGATCAGCCGCCAGCGCCGCCATCGCGTCAAGATGCTGCGTGATGACGGCACGAATCTGCTTGTGCGACAGCCCCTCGGTCGCGGGGTAGACCGGAATCACCCGCCCTTCGGACTCGACGTCATCCGCGTCGCCCAGCATGACAAGTTCGCGTGGCGCCATCTGCCTGCCATGGTAGAATCGCACCGGCCCGGCGACCAGGACGAGCTGCCCCGGCACGACCACCCGGTCGAGGAACGCCTGCCCCGGCCAGGCACACTCCAGTGTGCCGCTGGCGTCGCGCAGCACGGCGTGGAAGATCCGCAGCCCTTTGCGCGTCGGAAGCACGCCCGTACTGACCACGGTCCCGACGCACGCGACGTCATCGCCGACGCGGACGCGGGCGAGCGGCGTCACCGTCGATGCGTCGATGTAGCGGTGCGGCAGGTGGAAGAGGAGGTCCTGCACCGTGGCCACGCCGAGCCGTTCGAACGCGTGCGCGCGCTTCTCCCCGATCCCCTTGAGGAATTGCACCGGCGTGTCGAGACGGAGTGGGGGCACCCCGAAAACTACAGGGCCTCGCCGGGATTGCGCGGTCGCGACTCATTTGAGTAATTTCAAAGCGTCATTTGACGGGATGGCCCGATGGCGTCAACAGTAGCTTCGTTCCTCGGCGGGCGGCGGGTGCTTCGCGAATCGGTCACTTCCGACCTCCAGCTCGCCGCCCTGGTCCGCGCCGGACTCCCCGCCGGATCGCTCGACCACGTCCTCGACGAGCTCTCCCCCTCCGTCGCACCGCAGGCCGACATCTACCGCGTGGTCGGCAACGCCCGGACGCTGCAGCGGAAGCGGACGGCGAAGACCAGGCTCTCCCCCGACGAATCCGATCGTCTCGCGCGGCTGGCCCGCATCGTCCTCCGCACCGAAGCGGCACTGGGGAGCACCCCGGCGGCGCACCACTGGCTCGCCCGGCCCAATCGCGCCCTCGCGGGCAAGACCCCGCTGTCGCTGCTCGACAGCGACGCCGGCTCGCTGGCGGTCGAGCAGGTCCTCGGCCGGATCGAACACGGCGTCTACAGCTGATCCGATGCTCTGCCATCGGATCTGCCGGCGCCGGCATCGGGCCCTCGACGGCGAAGGGGCCCGCCTCTACGGCGGTCGATGGAATTCACCCGGTCTGCCGGCGCTCTACACCTCGTCGACGATCGCCCTTGCCGCCCTCGAATACCTCGTCCACCTCGACAGTGACGAGGCGCCGCACGACCTCATCGCCACTCGCATCGACGTCCCCGACGACCTCCCGGTCACGACCATCGAGCCGAAATCCCTTCCGGCACGCTGGTACCGCTACCCGGGCCCGGCGGCGTGCCGTGCGATGGGCGATGCGTGGCTTCGCGAGGGAAAGACCGCGGTCCTCTGCGTGCCGTCCGCGCCGGTACCCGAGGAGTGGAACTACCTCATCAATCCGCGCCACCCTGATTTCCCCAGAATTCGCCGCGCCGGTGCCCGCGCCTTCGCCTTCGATCAACGACTGATCCGCTGACCGATCGACACCATCACGCGTCCATCACCGCCCGGATGTCGGCATCGAGATCGGTCGCGGCGTCACTGCCTGTCACCCACGACACCACGAAGAAGGTCAACATGGAGAGGACGAGCGCGAGTCCCGACGCCGTGACGCCGACGGGAAATGAATAGATCCTGAGGACGTTGAGTGATTCGAAGAGCAGCGTGATGGTGAGACCGACGACCATCGACGCGATGGCGCCGGCACGCGTGGCACCAGGCCAGTTGAGCCCGATCGCCAGCGACGGCACCAGCGTCGACGCGAAGAGCCCCCAGCCGAAGATGCCGAGGACGGCGACCAGCGCTCCGCTCCAGAGCGCCAGCCACGCGGCAAGCGCCGCGATCACCACCGTCGCGATCCGGCCGACGAGGAGTTCATTCCGGATCCGGTGGCCAAAGGCGATCGGAAGATCGTGCGTGATCGCGGCGGCACCGACGTTGAGGAAGGCGTTGACCGTCCCCATCACCGCGGCGGCGATCCCGCTGAAGACGATCCCGGCGAGAAGCGGTGCGGTACGCTGCAGCAGAAACGCTGGTGTTGCGTCATCGGCGTGCGCCAGCGGTGCCATCGCACCGGCGAAGACGCTCGCCTTGACGCCGATGCCGATCCCGAAGAAGAGGAGCAGCGTCACCAGCAGCACGAGCGTCATCAGCAGCGGATACCAGCGCAGCTGCACCGGGTCGCGCAGCATGTAGTACTTGCTGATCACGTGCGGCTGTCCCAGGGTGCCGAGGCCGAAGACGAAGAAGAACGACAGCGCGGCGAGCGGTGCGAAATGTCCCCATGGCGCCAGGAATGCCGGGTCGTGCGTCATGATGACGCGCGACATCGCCGCAAGGCCGCCGCCGCGATGGAGTACCGAGACGAAGACGAGCACCGAGGCGAGCGCCTTGATCGTCCCCTGAAAGACATCGGTGTACACCCCGGCGAGAATCCCGCCAGTCGCGGTGTACGCCAGTACCACCAGGGTGCCGATGATCACGCCCTGCGCCAGCGTCATTCCGAAAATCGCATCGAGGACGAGGCCGAGTGCGAGGAGGTTGGTCGCCACGTAGCCGATCGTCGCGACCAGGATCGCGGCGGCACAGACTCCCTGCGCGGCAGGCGAGCGGTACCGCGCCCCCACGGCATCGGGCACGGTGATCACGCCGCGCACTTCGCGAAGCAACCGCATCCGTGTCGCCAGCGACCACGCGCTCATCGGCGTCGTGATCGAAGCGGAGAGCGAGATGAACAGCGCGCCGATTCCGCCGGCGTACAGCAGCCCGGGGCCGCCGATGAAGATGAACCCCGACAGCGTCGCGGCCATGGCGGCGAGCGTCATCGTCCAGAGGCCGATCCCCGGTCCCGCGACGAAAAAGTCTGCGGCGGTACGGGTTCGGCGCGCTGCCCACCACGCGATCCATCCGCACACGACGAAATAGATCGCCGCAATGACGACGATCGCCGGCGCGCTCGGCGCGGGGATCGCGTGGGTCTGCGGAAGCAGCGACAGGTGCGGCAGCATTACTCCTTGCGGAGTCGTGCGCAGCGCGCGCGGAAGGCCGCGAGGGAGGCCTCATCCAGCCCACCGGCGCGGAATTCCAGCGCGAAGAGTCCCGGGAGGATCACCAGCGGGAGCAGGCCGACGCCGACGACTTCGATCGCCGCGCGGCGCGGCAGCCCGAAGAGGAGCGGCTCGGGCGATGTCGCCGGAAGGAGCAGTGCTGCGCCAAAGCCGCCGACAATGACGATCAGCAGGAAGATGACTGCGACAGCAACCAGCGGGCGACGGACTCGCGACCGCGTCGCCCCGATACCGATCATTCCCGCCATCGCGCAGGCGGATCCGACGATCATGCACCACACTCCCCACGTCGGGGCGCCGCCCGGCAACCACGCTGACGCGTCGGCCAGGGCAATGAGCGCCACGCCCCCGACCAGGATCGCGAACGACATCGGCGCATGGACACTCTGCGCAGCGTGATCGCTCATTCGTCTTCGCCGAGGAGGATCGTCGCCATCCGTCGCGCATCGAACGGCTCGAAGTCGTCGACCGACTCGCCGGTCCCGATGTACCGCACGGGAATGTTCAGTTCACGGCGCAACGCCACCACGGCGCCACCGCGTGCGGTGCCGTCGAGCTTCGTCACGATCAATCCGGTTGGTGTGACAACTTCGGCAAAGAGTCTTCCCTGCTGCACGGCGTTCTGTCCCACCGACCCGTCGAGGACCAGCAGAACTTCGTGCGGTGCGCCGGCGATCTTCCGGCCAACGACGCGCACCACCTTGCCGAGTTCGGCCATCAGGCCGTCCTGCGTGTGCAATCGTCCGGCGGTGTCGATGAGCACCACGTCCATTCCGCGCGCAACGCCGGCTTCGGTCGCGTCAAATGCCACCGCCGCGGGATCGCCGCCGGCCCGCCCCGAGACACACGGAACCTTGAGTCGCTCGGCCCAGATCTCGAGCTGCGCAACCGCGCCGGCGCGCCAGGTGTCGGCGGCGCCGAGAAGGACGCGGCGTCCTTGCGTCGTGAGGCGATGCGCGAGCTTCGCCACCGACGTCGTCTTGCCGACGCCGTTGACGCCGATCACCAGAACGATCGCCGGCCCTTCCGCCGGTTGCGCCAGCGCACCCGGATCCGCCGGACCGCCGAGCATCGTGGTGAGCCGATCCATCAGGGCGGCGCGGAGATCATCTTCAGTCTTGAGCGTGCCGCGACGAACGCCGCCTTCGAGCGCCTCGACCAGATCGAGCGTCGCGGGGACGCCGAAGTCCGCTTCGATGAGCAGTCGTTCGATCTGTTCGAGGTCGGCCGCGTTGAGCCCGCGAGCCAGCGCGCGGACGTCGGTCAGCGCGAGTCGCTTGAGGCGCGACCAGAGCGACAGCTTTTTCCCGCCAAGACGATCCACTAACGCAACCCCATTCGTCGCCGCAGCATCCATTCGGTGCCAAACCCCGCGATCGCCACACCGAAGAGCCAGACCAGATCGCGCAGCGGACGTCCCGGGCCACCGGGACGCAGCGACGCCGGACGGCTGCGAAGCGTGACCGGCGAAGGGACAAGTTCGTCGGCATAGGGCTCGACCGCAAAGGTCCCGGTACCACCGCCACCGAGCGTGTAGCGATATCGCCCCACGTCGAGCGGCAACGTCGCGTCACCGGCGGCGTCGAAGCGCAACGTATCACCGCTGGCCGCGCGCGGACCCGCGAGCGTGATCGCCACCGGGACCGGCGCACCGCGTCCGATCCACCGGAAACGGACCGGGCGGCCGCGCTCCGTCACCGGATCGACGGGGCGTGCGCGCGCACTGTCGCTCTCCGGCGCAGCAAGGAGCCACGACACCATCCCGGAAACCATCGTCCGCCAGGCCTGATTCGCGACACCACCGTGCAACGGCCACCGATACCATCCGTCTGCGGCGATCGTCACCGTCCTCGATGTGTGGTCCTCTCGACCGCCGATCACCGGGACCGGTGTTCCGCGCCGGGACCGGCGGGCCGTCGCGCCGATCCAGCCGCTGGTCGAATCGACGGCAATCGGATGGATCGCGACGAGCGCCGGAAGCGAATCGGCGTCCACGCCGGCAAAGGCATCGGCGATCGGCGAACCGTTCGTGCCACCGACATACCAGTCGCCGGGCTGATCGGCCGGTGGCCAGAAGAGGCGAGCGCGGCCATCCGTTTTCCACGGTCCCGGGTCGCCGCGCACAGCAAGCAGATCGGCATGGCGGGCCGCGTCCGCGACGACGTCGGAAGTCACCGGCGACAGATCTTCCATTCTCCGCCAGCGCCCCGCCTGCAACTGCACGAAACCGCGCACTGGAAGGTTTGCCACGTCGACGAGGGAACGGTACAGCGCGCGCGCGTCAAAATCAGGGAGCGCGGCGAGCACCGCGATGCCGGGTGTGGGTGTCACGGTGAGCCGCCACCAGCGCACGTCATCGCCCGGTTCGTCGTCCGCCGTACCAACCCTGGTCACTTGCAGCCATCGCTCACCCGCGTAGCCGTGCGGAAGCGGCGTACTGAGGCGTACTTCCGCTCGGTGACTTCCGCTGAAGCGAAGCATTCCGTGCATCAGCGTCACCGTGCTGTCGCGCACGGCGATCTCGATCGAGTCGGGTGCACCTGATGTCCGAGTCGCCTCGATTGTCATCGCCAGCGTATCGCCAGCCGCCAGCCTCAGTGGGGCGCGGACCGCGGTGAGCGCGACATCGGGTCCCACAGGTCGCGGCAACGCGCGGACGCTGACCTGGTCGAGGAGATCCGCCGGAATCGTCGAGAGATCGGGGATTTCGCCGTCAGTGACGACGGTCACCGCGCGCCCCGAGCTGACCGCACCGGTGAGGACGTCGAACAACGCCGACCGATCGCCAGGGATGCCCGAAGCGAGTTCGCCAAAAGTGGTTGTGTCGCCGATCGACGCCGCGAGTCTGCCCGCCTCGGCGGCTCGGCCGCCTGCGGCATGCATCGAAATCGAATTGTCGAGGAGTACGAGTGGCCGGCGTTGCGCCTTTCCGGCACGGATCGTCGGATCGAGGAGGAGAATGACGAGCGCGACGACGCCGACCCCTCGCGCCAGTACTGCAAGTCGAGCTCGTCCATCATGCCATCGGTCGCGCCAGCTCCACCATGCCAGCGCCGTTGCCAAGGCCACGGCGAGGACGAGCTGCAGCATCGATTCTGGAACGCCTTATTCGGTAACTGGCGTTACTGCGGCGGGCGGACCACCCAGGAGTTCCAACAGAAGCGTGCGATGGCGCTCGAATTCGGCGAGTTCCGAGCGGGGAAGTGGCGCACCCGGCTCGGAATGGATCGATCGCGGGTCACGCGCCACGCCGTTGACGCGAAATTCATAGTGCAGATGCGGGCCGGTGGCGAGACCGGTCATCCCGACCAGCCCGATCTCCTCGCCCTGTGAGACGCGAATTCCCTGGTGAATGCCGAGGCCGATCTTGCTCAGGTGCCCGTAGCGGGTGACGATCCCGTCGCGATGTTCGATCTCGATCATCTTGCCGTAGCCGCCCGACCATCCTGCCACCCGGACCACGCCGTCGCCGGCGGCGCGAACCGGTGAGCCCTGCGCGGCTGCGAAGTCGATTCCCTCGTGCTTGCGAAAGAGACCAAGAATCGGATGGAACCGTGACAGCGAGAAGCCGCTGGAGATGTAGCGGAAATCGACCGGCGACATCAGGAACGCGCGCTTCAGCGCGGCGCCGTCGGCGTCGTAGTACGCGTCGTGACCCTCAGGACTCGGATACGAGAACGCCTGATAGACCTTGCCGCCAACCGTGAACCGGCTCGCCAGCACTCGCCCGAACCGGACTTCGCCGTCCTCGGAGATCTGGCGCTCGACCACCGAAGCGAACGGATCGCCTGGTTGCAGGTCGCGGGAGAAATCGACGGTGTATGCGTTGACGTCGGCGAGCTGATAGACCAGACGCGTGCGCTCGTTCTTGTCGAGCGTGAGGTCGGAGACGCTGCGATCGAGCGCGTCGTACAGATTGGTGCGAATCTCTCCGTTGACCACGATCGTGTCGGTTGCCCAGTGAATCGGAATCGCTTCGCCGGTCCAGCCGGCCGCGGTCCGCACGAAGCGCAGCCGCTGATCGGCGCTCGGCCGGAACTCGAAGTGGGTCGGCGAATCGGTCGCGGCATCACGTCGAACCGAGAAGACGAGTCCCGCCTGGATCTTTCGTGGATCGAATCGGAGGAGCGCGCCGAGGGCGCGCAGATCGAGTCCGGTAATCCCCTGGCGGCGGAGAAGTGTCGTCACGCTTTCGCCGCGCTGCAGTGTGTCGCTGATTTCGCGGAACGAGGTGGTCACCAGCACCGGGCGCGCCGTTGGCACGTCGGAGAGCCGCGCCCACGGCCAGTTGCCGCGGATCCCGAACGTCGCGGTCAGGACCAGGACCGCCAAGCCGAAAAGAAAGAACGTCGCGCGGCGAATCATCAGTCCATCTGCCGCCGGATGAAGGTGGGAATTTCCATATCGGAGACATCGGGTGACGCCGGACGACCGGGCGCGGGTGCCGGGCGAACGAACGGCTGCTGCGGTACCGGTCGCGTTGGCGGAGCGGCAGGGGCGGCCTGCATCGCCGGCGGCGTTGCAGGTGCGGCAGCGCGCCGCGGCGTGAACGGCAGCACCTGCGGGTTCGCCGCACGCTCGACCACCGGCTCGCCGGTGACGGCCCGGTCGAACCCCGTCGCGATCACCGTCACGCGGACTTCCCCTTCCATTCGCGAATCGCTCCCCGCACCAAAGATGATCTGTGCCTCGTCGCCGACGGCGTCATGAATAATCTCGCTGATCTGCGTCGCTTCGCCGAGGGTCAGGTCGTGTCCGCCGATGATGTTGATCAGGACGCCGCTGGCGCCCTGGATCGAAACATTGTCGAGCAGCGGCGACGAGATCGCCTGCTGTGCCGCCTCCAGCGCCCGGTTCTCCCCGCGGCCGATTCCTGTCCCCATCAGCGCTGCCCCACCATTCTGCATCACCGTCCGGACGTCGGCAAAGTCGACGTTGATGATCCCGGTGCTGGTGATCAGCGACGCGATGCCTCGCGTGGCGTTGAGCAGCACCTCGTCGGCCTTCTTGAGCGCATCCTGGAATGGAATCCCCTTCCCGACCACGGCCAGCAAACGCTCATTCGGTACGACGATCATGGTGTCAACGTTGCGGCGGAGCTCGGTGATCCCCATTTCGGCCTGCTTCATCCGCTTGCGGCCTTCAAAGAGGAACGGCTTGGTCACGATCCCGACCGTCAGCGCGCCGATGTCCTTGGCGATCTGCGCGATGATCGGCGCCGCCCCGGTGCCGGTACCGCCACCCATGCCGCAGGTGACGAAGACAAGATCGGCTCCCTGGAGATGCTCGAGCACCTCGTCCCGATTCTCCTCGATCGCCTGGCGCCCGATTTCGGGGCGGGCACCGGCGCCGAGACCACGGGTCAGCTTCTTCCCGATCTGGACCTTCACGTCCGATCGCGAGCCGGCCAGCGCCTGGGCATCGGTATTGACCGAGATGAATTGGACCCCGGCGAGGTATTCCTCGATCATCCGGTTGACGGCATTGCCGCCGCCGCCGCCAACGCCAACCACTTTCATCCGGGCATTCTGCCCGGGTTGTTCTTCCAGCTCGAACGTCATGTCTGACATGGTGAGCCTCCCCGAGAGGCGTTCAGAAAAAGTCCTGCAGCCAGCGCTTTACCGGTCCCAGTACACGATCAACCGCCGGCGACGCGCGGCCGCCAGCGCCAAAACCGGAGCCGGTCGCCACCTGGCGAGCGCCCCAGAGGGCAAGCCCCACCGGAACCGCGAGTCCCGGTGCTGCCACCCGGTCAACCAACCCCCGCAAACCATCGGCCGGAAATCCTACTCGAACCGGCGCCGCGAAAACATCCCGCGTCAACTCGACGATCCCCGGCGTCGACGCACCACCACCAGTCAGGACGACGCCGGCAGGGAGCCCCGCCATCCCCCATCCGGCCCGGCCGACTTCATCGGCGGCGAGTTCGAGCACCTCCTGAAAGCGCATTCCCATGATGTGGGCCACGAGCTTGCGCGGTGCCCGGCGAGCCTGCAGCCCGCCGGTTCCCGGCAGTTCGATCATCTCGACCTCCGGGACCATCGCCTCGTAGGCGCTCCCGAAGGTCTCCTTGATCCTCGCCGCTTCTGCCTGGGTAATCTGAAGCCCATGAACCAGGTCACTGGTGACATGGCCGCCGGCGAATCGCAGCGCCGCCGTGTGCCGGAGCTTCCCTCCCTGAAAGATGGCGACAGAGGTACTCCCCGCGCCAAGCTCGACCAGGACCACGCCGGCCTCTCGCTCCGCCGACGTCAGCACTGCCAGCGACCCGGCCAGCGGTTCGAGGACAAACTCTCCGACGTGCCATCCGGCCTTCTCGATCGCCTTGCGCTGGTGTGCGATGGCACTGGAGCGGACGGTGACGAGATACACCTCGGCCTCGACCCGCTCGCCCGACATGCCGATCGGGTCGGCGTACCCCGGCGCGCCGTCGACGCGGTAGTCATGCGGAATGGCGTGGAGCAGTTCCTGGTCCTGTCCGAACGAAATCGCGCACGCCACGTCGTTGACCCGGGCGAGATCGACGGTGCGAATCTCGCTGCCCGGAATACTCGCGACGCCATGCGAGACGCGCTGTGCCGCGTGCACACCGGAGACGCCGCAATACACCGTGCCGACTTCGAGACCGGCGATCTGCTCGGCGCCCTTCATCGCGCGGGTCACGGCGCGCACCGTTTCATCAAAATCGCGGATCGCGCCGCGGCGCATGCCAACCGACTCCTCGATCGCCACGCCCAGCACGCGCAGCCCCCACGATCGTCCGTCGCCGGTCACTTCGCCAATGAGGCCGGTGATCTTGCTGCTGCCGAGATCGACGGCGGCGACGAGTCGCTGCACCGGAACGCTCACGTGGCCCCCGTCCGTACGAAGATCCGCGACTGGTACCGCGCGTCGATTTCTCGCCACGCAAGCCCGTGCTGCGTCAGGTAACTGCGAACGCCGATCACTGCGCGAAGCATGTCATCATCGGCGCCGGGGCGATAGCGCACGGTGCGGGCACCCTGCTGGACCACCACGTCGCCGTGATCGCGGCGGGCAGATTCCGCGGCGTCATATCCATCAGGATCGGCGCGGCGCAACCGGTCGAGGAGTGCGGCGGTGAGCGAATCGCGATCGGCGATCGGCAGCGACGCCGGCAACCGCACCGGATCGAACGGGAGCACCCGACCGCGCGCATCCATCAGCGCGAGATGGTCGCCCTGCGTCACCAGCGCCACCGGACTTGACTCGTCGACCGTGACCCGCAGCGTCCCGGGAAAGCGCCGCGTCACCCGGGCACGAATGACACCGGGAATCGCGGTGGCGGCACGTTCCATTGGCGCGAGCGGGTCGAACATGCTGGTGGTGTGGCGCACGCCGAGGCGCCGCGCGACGTCCACCGGATCGAGGTATCGCGCCCCGACCACTTCCACCGAGCGGACCTGGAAGAAGCGCAGCCGCCTGATCGCGCGTGGCGCGAAGACCGCTATAGCAACGACCACTATGGCGACGATCCCTGCCGCCGCCCAGCGGCGCATCGCGGTCACCGTCACCGTGCCTCCAGCAACTGACGCACTTCGGCGCCGACATGCGTGATGTCGCCGGCGCCGAGGGTCAGCAGTACGTCGCCGTCGCGGAGGACCGCCGTCACCTCTGCCGCGAGTTCAGTGCGTCGTGGTTCGTAGAGCACGAAGCCGCCCGCCGCGACCGCCGCGTCGGCCACCAGCTTGCCGGTGATCCCGGGCTCGGGCTGTTCGCGCGCGGCATACACGTCGGCCACGACCACGACGTCAGCCGCCGCCAGCGCCTGTCCCATGGTGGCGCCGTGTTCGCGCGTGCGCGAGAAGAGGTGCGGCTGGAAGACCGCGACCAGGCGCCGATCCGGGAATGCCTGCCGCGCGGCGGCGAGAGTCGCGCGAAGCTCGGTCGGGTGGTGGGCGTAGTCATCGACGAAGGTTACGCCGTGCGCGTCGCCGAGGCGGTCGAAGCGGCGGCCGACACCGGTGAATCCCGCCAGCGCGTCGAGAACTGCGGCAATGTCGCTGTCGAGTGCCACGGCGACGGCGAGCGCGGCTGTCGCGTTGCGGAGGTTGTGCATGCCCGGCACCTGCAGCCGCAGCGTGACGGTGCGCCCGCCCGGAAGGGTGATTTCGGCGGTCGAACCGGTGGGCGCGAGGTCCTGGGCGGTGATCGTGAAATCAGTCGCCGCAGTGCCGAAGCGCCAGGTCGGGGTCCGCACGGCATGCGCGACCCGGTCGCTGCCGGCGTCGGCGGTGCCGATGATCGCCCGTCGCGCGCGCGCCGCGAAGTCGACGAACGCCGCTTCGAGCGCGTCGACCGAGCCGTAGCATTCGAGGTGGTCGGCTTCGACATTGTTGACCACGGCGATCGTCGGGTGCAGGGTGAGAAACGCCTGGTCGTATTCGTCGGCCTCGACGACGAACACGCGGTCGCCATCGAGCCACGCGTTGCCGTGCCACGCGGTGACGCGGCCGCCGGCCAGCCCCGACGGGTGCAATCCGGCTGCGCGAAGCACTTCGGTGGTCATGACCGTCGTCGTCGTCTTGCCGTGCGTGCCGGCGATCGCGACGAGCGTCGTTCCGTTGACGAGATCGGCGAGCGCGTCCTTGCGGCGGACCACCGGAATCCCGGCCGCCCGCGCAGCGGTAATCTCCGGGTGATCGTCGGGCGCAGCCGCGGTGGCGATCACGGCACGCGCCCCCGACAGATGGGCGGCGTCGGATCCTTGCCAGACTGTCGCACCGGCAGCCGCAAGATCGGCAAAAGCCGTAATATCGGGATCGCAGCCTGTGACGGCGACGCCGCGACGACGAGCGGCGAGCGCCAGCGCGCTCATCCCCGCACCGCTGATGCCGAGGAAGTGAATCGGACGTGAATCGTCGGGATCGAACAGGCCGGCCACAGGGGCAAGATAAGAAGCCGTCGCCCCCTTGGGGAGCACGGTGGTTACGCCGAACGCGCCAGCGCGCTGACCCGCAGCGCGATCACTTCGGCCGCGTGCGGGCGACCGCGCTCGCGCGCAGCAGCTGCGATCTCTCCCCGGCGACCGGGATCAGCCAGGAGCGTGGTGACGGCGGCAATCAATCCCCCACCGGGAAGGTCGTGCTGCGGGACCGTGACCGCGGCACCGGCGCGCTGCATCGCGAGCGCATTGTGGGTCTGGTGATCGGCGGCCGCGGTCGGCAGTGGCACCAGAATCGACGGAATCCCCCACGCGCACAATTCCGCGAGCGTCATCATCCCCGCGCGCGCAATCGCGAGATCGGCGACGGCCCACGCGTCTGCCATCGGATCGATGAAGGGAATCACGTGAACGTTGGGCGGGTCGTGGAGCGCGGCGAACTCCGGATGCGTGCCGCGGCCGGTGGCCCAGATCAGCTGCACCCCGCTGGCGCCGCCGCTCGCTATCCATTGCGCGATCGCCCGATTGACCGCCAGCGCGCCCTGTGATCCGCCGGTGACGACGACCACCGGCCGCCCGCCGCGGATGCCGAAACGCCGCACGGCGGCGGCGCGGCGCGCAGGATCCGGGACCTCGATCGGTGCACCGGTTGTTGTGGCGTGATCGCGCGCCGATCGCGGCAGTGCGTCGAATGCCTCGGGGGCAGCGAGCCAGACGTCACGCGCCCGTCCCGCGACGAGGCGAGTCGCGAGCCCGGGCCGCACATCGAGTTCGAGGATGCCGGTCGGAATCCCGCGACGGGCGGCGCGACGCAGCACCGGCGCACTCACGTAGCCGCCGGTGCCGACCACCACTGCGGGCTGCTCCAGATCGAGGACGGCGTCGATCCCGCGATTGAGGGCGGGGAGGAGGAATGGCCATCGGACATTCTTCCACCATTGGCGCCGATACAGCGGGTGGAACGGCAGCAGATGGTGACGCAGGTGTCGCTCCGGAAGGACCGACGCTTCGATCCCCCGCTCCGCCCCGACAAAGACGCATTCCCATTCCGGATGCAGCCTGCGTGTCGCGGCGGCGACCGCGAGCGCCGGCATCAGGTGACCGCCGGTCCCGCCCCCCGCCAGAAGAATCGTCGTCACGACGCGCGAGCGGGACGGCCGCGCCGCTGGCCGATCGAGACGAGCACTCCGGCAGAAAAGAGATAGAGGATCAGCGAGACGCGACCGACCGACATGAACGGCAGCGTGAGGCCGGTTGGCGGCATCAGCCACGTCACCACCGCGGCGTGCATGAACGCCGTCACCCCAACGGCGACGGTGAGTCCCGCCGCGAGAAAGGTCCCGAATGGATCCTTCGCGGTGCGGGCGATCCGGAATCCCATCCAGCAGAAGATGACATAGCAGAGCGCCACGAAGGCGACGCCGAGGAACCCCCACTCTTCGCCGATCACGGAGAGGAGAAAGTCGGAATACGCTTCGGGAAGGGGCCCCAGCTTCTGCGTCCCGCGACCGTAGCCCACACCGATCACGCCGCCGTTGCCGAAGCCGATCAGCGATTCACAGGTCTGCTCGACGGTGCACTGGATCGACGCCGTGCGAAACGAGCGTTCACGCTTCGACCGGACCGCATCGAACTTGAGTACCAGGAACACCGCGGCGCTGGCGAGTGCCGCGACCGCGATCAGGTGAGGAACCCGGGCTCCGGCGGTGAAGATGACGGCGAGGCCAATCACGGTGAGGACGATCGCCATCGACATGCTCGGCTCGAGGTAGACCAGTACCGCGACGCCGCCGATGATCGCCATCAGCGGCGCAAACCCATCCCGGAAATTTCGCACCTTGGTGCCGAGCGACGCGGCAAATGCGGCGACCCATGCCGCCATGGTGAACCGCGCCAGTTCGGAGACCTGCACCTGCATTCCGACCTTGATCCACCGATGGGCACCGTTGAGATAGGGAAACATTCCGTCGAGCGCGCCCGTTGCATGCCGGCCGCGCCAGATGATTCCCACCATCGCGAGTGCGACGAGACCGGCAAGCGTGAGGAGAAAGAGCGGCAGCGCTGCGCGGCGCCAGATCTGATAGTCGAGCCGGGCCACAACCAGGAAGACGACCCCGCCGATCAATGCGGCGACCGCCTGCTGCGACGCCTCGTGATACCACGCCGCGAGATAGGTTCCCGAGGCATAGCAGCTCGCGATCCCGATCGCAGTGAGGAGCAGCGTCGTCACCGCGAGGAGACGGGTCTCCCATCGGTATTCGCCGGGGTGACGCACCGCTGGCGTGCTCACATCCCCTCCACGAGCGCGCGAAAGACCGCCCCGCGCTGCTCGTAGTTGTCGAACATGTCGTAACTCGAACAGGCAGGCGACAGGAGCACCGCTCCCCCCGGCGGCGCGAGCACCCGCGCCTTCGCCACCACATCCTCGAACGTCGTTCCGCGCACCACGCGAATGGCGGGAGACAGGTCCTGCTCGATCAGGTCACCCGCCTCGCCATAGGCGATCACGGCAAGACCGCGCGCACAGAGCGGCCCGACGAGATCGGTGTACGGCTCGCCCTTGTGCCGGCCACCGAGCAGCAGGATGAACGGCCGATCCATCGCCTGGATCGCCACCCGCGTCGACGCGACGTTGGTCGCCTTCGAGTCGTTGATCCAGAGGACCCCTTCGACCTCGCGCACCGGTTCCATCCGGTGGCGCAAGGCACGGAAGGTCGCCAGCCCGTTCGCAATCGATCGGCGGTCGACGCCGGTGGCGTGAACGGCGAGCGCCGCCGCCAGCGCGTTGGCCACGTTGTGGTCGCCGAGCAGCGGCAGGTCGTTCCTCGCCAGGAGCGGCTCGCCCGCGAGCATCAGTTGATCCGCGTCGCGATCAAACCACCCGTCGGCGCGCACCAGCGTCGAGAACGCGAGGTGACGACCGGGAACGCCGCGGATCATCCTCCGCGAATCGATATCATCGAGGTTGGTGACCCAGATCGACGCGGGACCGGCGTTGGCGAAGAGCCGCGCCTTGTCGGCGTAGTACGCATCCAGGGACGGATAGCGGTCGAGATGATCGGGCGCGAGGTTGGTCAGCACGCCCACGGCCGGGGCGAGATCGGGAGCATCGTGCAGCTGGAACGACGACAGCTCCACGGCGAGCCAATCGGGAAGCGGATCGGCCAGCGCGACCGTCGAGAGCGGATGACCGATATTGCCGGCGGCAACACTCCGCCGCCCGCCGGCGCGGAGCAGGTGCTCGACGATGGCGGTGGTGGTCGTCTTGCCATTGGTGCCGGTCACGACGATCGCCGGGATGTCGGCCATGGCACCGAGCCCCAGTTGCGCCTCCGCGAGCACCGGAATGCCGGCCGCTCCGGCCGCCTCGACCACCGGGGATTCGGGCGGAATCCCCGGCGAGAGGATCAGGGCGGCACTCCGGGCCACCCGATCAAGGTCGTGGCGGCCTATATCAACGGATACCACAGCGCCGCCGTCCGCGGCCAGCGCGTCCGCCGCGGCGTGCAGCACGCCGGTGTCTCCCTGATCGGAGAGGTAGACCGCGATCCCGTTGGCGCGCAGAAGATGGGTCGCCGCCAGGCCGCTCCGCGCCATCCCGGCCACGCTGACCTCGCGTCCCGACGCGCGCCATGACGCGAGACGGTTCATCGCAGCTTGAGCGTGGTCAGCGCCACGAGCGCGCAGAAGATTCCCAGGATCCAGAACCGTACGACGACGGTCGATTCCTTCCAGCCGAGCTTCTCGAAGTGATGATGCAGCGGTGCCATGCGGAAGACGCGATGCGCGTCGGCGTACTCCCGGCCCCGAGTCCGCTTGAAATACTTGTAGGTGCCGGTCTGGAGCATCACCGACACCGCTTCGGCGACGAACACGCCGCCGATGATCACCAGCAGGAACTCCGACTTGAGGAGAATCGCCACGGTGCCGAACGCGCCGCCGATGGCGAGGCTGCCGGTGTCACCCATGAACACCTGCGCCGGATAGGCGTTGAACCAGAGGAATCCCAGGCAGCCGCCCATCAGCGCGGCGCAGAAGATCGCCAGTTCGCCGGCGCCGGGAAGGTAGAAGAGATTGAAATACGTGGTGGCGTCGACGCGGCCGAGGACGTAGGCGAAGAGCGCGAAGCCGGCCGCCGAAATCAGCGACAGGCCGGTCGCGAGACCGTCGAGGCCGTCGGTCAGGTTGACGGCGTTGGAGAACCCGGTGACAACGCCGGCGACGAAGATCACGAAGACCGCCGGCACGAACACGACCACGAGGTACTTGAAGAACGGCACGGTGGTCGAGGATGCCGGCATCGTCGCCGGTGAGACGACCGGCCAGACCAGGAGCATCACGCCGAGGGTCACGCCGAAGGAAACCTGCGCCACCAGCTTCCACTTGGCGACCAGGCCGCGCGATCGTCCTTCCACGACCTTGAGGTAGTCGTCGACGAATCCGATCGCGCCAGTCCACAGCATGGCGACGACGGTGACTTCGATGAACCGGTTGTCGAGTTGCGCCCAGAGGAGCGTCGGGATCACCGTGGCCGCGATGATGATCACCCCGCCCATCGTCGGCGTGCCGCGTTTGACCTGGTGGTTGGCCGGCCCTTCGGCACGAATCACCTGCCCGACCTTGAGCGCTCGCAACCGGCCGATGATCCATGGCCCCACGGCAAAGGCGATGATCAGCGCCGTCACCATCGCTCCGGCGGCGCGGAACGAGATGTACGTGAAGAGGTTGAAGAGGAGATGTGTTTTCCCGAGCGGGGCAAACAGATGATAGAGCATCCGTCCTCAGGGTGTCGTGGCCGCGCGAGCCAGGATCGCGGGAAGAATACGCTCCAGAGTGACGCCGCGTGAACCCTTGAGGATCACGAGCTCGTCCCCGCGGAGGGAATTCGCCAGGAGTGGGGCCATCGCATCGGCGTCGGGAGCGGTGAGGAGTTCGCCGCGGAAGTGATCACGAACCGGCGCAAACGCGTCGACGAAGTCTCCCACCAGCGCCAACACGTCGGGGGCGAGATCGGCGAGTGCTACGGCCACTTCGTGATGCAGCGTCACCGAGTGCTCGCCGAGTTCGCGCATGCTCCCGGCCACGAAGACGAGGCGCCGGCCGGTGCGGAGTTCGGATGCGAGCGCCATCGCCGTGGCGAACGACTGGGGGTTGGCGTTGTATCCGTCGTTGATGACGGTGAGCTCGCCGTGTTGCGACCATTCGCCTCGGCCGCCGGGGACGGTGAACTGTTCCAGCGCGCGCGCCGCCGCCTGGTGATCGAGGCCAAGCTCCCGCACGATCGTCCAGGCGAACATCGCGTTGCCGGCCTGATGGCGGCCGCGTGCCGCGAGGGTGAAGGTCACGTCGTCGACTGTCACGCGAGGGCGACCGTCGGGCATCATCGTGACGCTCGACGGGCCCGCGTCGGCGCCGTCCAGCCCCGCAGTGATCACCCGGCGGGCAAGCGCGCGCCCTCGCGGGGCGAGCGATGGCGGGGTCGTCCCGATGATCGCCAGCGGAACGTCGCGCGCGAGCGAGAGTTTCTCGCGGATCACTCCTTCCACTGACCCGAACCCTTCGAGATGTCCCGCGCCGGCATTCAGTACGATCGCGATGTCGGGGTCGATGATCTCCCGGTACCGCGGAATCTCGCCGGGGAGATTCGCCCCTGCCTCGACGACAAGCGCTTCAGTGCCGGGCGGCGCTTCGAGGATGGTCATCGGGACGCCGACCAGGTTGTTGAGGTTGGCGCGGGTCCGGTGCGTCTTCCAGCGCGTCCCCATCACGGCTCCGACCATCTCCTTGGTCGATGTCTTGCCGTTCTGCCCGGTGATCGCAATCACCGGCGCGGCGAAGCTCTTCCGACGCAGCGCGGCCAGATCGCCGAGGGCGCGCAGGGTGTCGGCGACGTGATAGAGCTCCAGTCCCGGGACCGGCGGCGTCCCCGCGCGAACCACGGCGCCCGTGGCGCCGGCATCGCGCGCCTGCGCCAGAAAGTCGTGCGCGTCGAATCGTTCGCCGGCAAGCGCCACGAACAGCGAATCGGGACCGAGGGTGCGGCTGTCGGTGACGATCGCGTTGTATCCGATCGCCTTGTGCCCGGGGAGTGACAGCGCGCGGCGAACCCAGCCGTCGTCCAAGCGCCACGTCATCGGAGCAGCGCCTGCACGATTTCCCGTTCGTCGAAGTGGCGTTTGACGTCGCCTTCGATCTGATATGTCTCATGACCCTTGCCGGCGAGGAGAACGGTATCGCCCGGGCGCGCGATTCGCAGGACGTGCGCAATCGCTTCCTCGCGATCCGAGATGCGGTCGTACGAGTCGCGCGGCATCTCTGCCACGATGTCGTCCATGATCTGCTCGGGATCTTCGTGTCGCGGGTTGTCGGAAGTGATGATGACGCGGTCGGCCATCTGCGCGGCGAGGCGCCCCATGATCGGCCGCTTTCCCTTGTCGCGATCGCCACCACAACCGAACAGCACGAAGAACTTCCCCGGCACGAGCGGGCGGAGCATCCCCATGACCCGCTCATAGGCATCGGGAGTGTGCATGTAATCGCGGAGTACGACGAACGGCGCGTCGGCGAGCCGTTCCATTCGTCCGGGGACCTGTGGTGCCGATGCGAGCCGGTCGACCACGGTGTCGACCGGCAGCCCGCAGCCGAGGGCGGCGACGGCCGCGCCGACCGCGTTGGCGACGTTGAATTCGCCGAGGAACGGCACCGTGACCTCGCGAATCCCGAACCGCCCGCCGATGGTGAACGTCGAACCAGCGGACGTGAAGATCTGATCTGCGACCGTCACGTCGCTGGCCGGCGCGGTCCCCCAGCTGATCGCCCGCCGGTCGGTCGCGAGCGGCGTCCACGCGGGATCGTCGGCGTTGATCGACAGCACGCCGTCGGAGGCGACGAGATCGGCAAGACGGAGCTTTGCCGCGTGATACTGCTGCATCGTCCCATGGTAGTCGAGATGTTCGCGCGTGAGGTTGGTGAAGACTCCCGCGCTGAAGGAGATGCCGTCGAGCCGCCGCTGGTCGAGCGCGTGCGACGACGCTTCCATCGCGACATGGCGGACGCCGTGATCAAGGAGACCGCGAAAGGTCGCCTGGAGATCGAGTGGTCCCGGGGTCGTCAGTGCACCGGCCGACGACGCAACCATATCCCCTGCCCCGTCGAAGGCGCCGAGCGTTCCGATACTTCCTGCATCACCGGCGACGTTGAGCAGGTGGCGCATGATCGCGGTGGTGGTCGTCTTCCCGTTGGTTCCGGTGATCGCCACGATGTCGAGACTTCGTGCAGGAAAGCCGTACCAGACTTCGGCCACGACCTGCGCCGCGCGCTTGCCGTCGCGGACAACGATGACCGGCACCTGGGCATCGACCGCGTTCTCGGCGATCAGCGCCGACGCCCCGCCGGCGAGCGCTTGCGAGATGAAGCGGTGGCCATCGGAGACGGACCCGCGGATTGCGATGAACAGCGTCCCCGGCGCCACGGCGCGCGAATCGACGTCGATCGCCCGGATTTCGACATCGGCCGCGGGCTCGCGCGCGACGAGGTCGTGACTGCGGAGGGCGCGAACCAGTTCGGACAGTTTCACAGGGACGAATCGGCGTAGAGGGTCACCGTCGCGCCGTGAGGCAGCGAATCTCCCACCGCCGGCACGGTGGACCGGACGCGTGCGCGGCCGACGAGGCGGACTTCGAATCCGGCGCGCTGCAAGGCAACGACCGCGGCGCGGAGATTCAATCCGGCAATCGCGGGGACCGCCATCCGATCGGATGGCGGCACGGCGGGCCGCACGGGCAGCGTCACCGTCTGCGTCGAGACGCTTTCGGCGGCGACCGGTCGCGATTCGGCGATGTTGACGTGCGCCGTGAGCCGACTCCGGTCGAAGAGGGACTCCGACGATGCCAGCGCTTGCAGGATGATCGACCGCACCGCCGGCGCTGCCACGTCACTGCCGAAAAAGACGCCCTGGGGATGATCGATCATCACGTAAATCACCACCTGCGGATTGTCTCCCGGAAAGATCCCCGCGAACGAGCCGCGATAGCCGTGGTCCTTGGTCTTGGCGGTCCCCGTCTTTCCCGGCACGGCGTAGCGCACCAGCTGCGCCTTCTCCCCGGTGCCGCCGCTATCGGTCACCATCTCCAGATATGCCATCAGTTGCCGGGCGACGCCTTCCGGTACCGCGTGCCGCAAGGTGTCGAGACGATGCCGCCAGAGCACCGCGCCACGGTCGTTCCGCACTTCGGAAATCAGCGCCGGAGCCATCACCACGCCGTGATTGGCGATGACACCGTACCCCGCCGCAAGTTGCGCCGCGGTCGCTTCCCATTCGTATCCCTGGCCGAGTGACGGCTGGGTGTACTCCCGATTGGCCCAGAGCGACGGTCGCTGCAAGAGCCCGGGCGCTTCGCCGGGAAATCCGGTCGCCGGCGCGGCGCCGAACCCGAAATCCCGGATCGTCTCGTACTGCTCGGCCGGTGTGAGTCGCATCGCGAACTGGGAGATCGCGATGTTGCTCGAAAAGCGAACGGTTTCGCCGAGGGTGACGGGGCCGTGCAATTTGTGTTCGTCCTGGATGCGACGCGTGGTGCGGCCGATCGGCATGCGCCAGTCGCCATCTTCGCCGTTGACCGGCGTGGTGTCGCGGTTGGCGCGCAGCAGCGCAGCGATGGTGAAGAGTTTGGATGTCGAGCCCGGTTCGTTCGGTTCCACGAATGCAGACGACGTCGAGACTTGCTTCCCCGACACGGTGTCGGTTCGCACCGATGCCACCGCGAGAAACTCGCCGGTTCGAACGGCCATGATGACCACGTCGCCGCCGCGCGCGCGGCTGGTGTCGATCGCATGACGCAACGCACCCTCGGCGATCGCCTGGAGGTTCGCGTCGATCGTGAGATAGACGTCGTCGCCGGCCACCGGTGCGATCGCCGGCGGCCCCGGCGCTTCGAGGCGGTTTCCCTTGGCATCGAGGAGGTAGTGCGTCTTCCCTGGCCGACCCTGCAGCAGCGTGTCGAGCGCCTTCTCCATCCCTTCGATGCCGCTGGTCCCGTTGTCGTCGAGCCGGCCGAGGATCCGGTCGGCGAGCGTTTCCATCGGATAGATCCGGCGGTACACCACCTGAAGCGACACGCCGCGGATCGAGCGGATCGGCTCGATCGCCTCGGCGCTGAACGGGCCGTTGAAATAGGGATAGTCGTTGCGGAAGGCGGCGTCGACCCGGGCGGCCGGAAGATTGAGATCGCGGATGAGATGGGTGCGCAGGCCCGCGGTATCACGGACCTGATCGAGGGCGATGGAGACGCGGTATTGCTCGCCCGTCACCGCAAGCGGATGTCCGTGTCGATCGAGAATCCGTCCACGGCGCGGCGCGACGATCCAGTCACCACTCCGTCGCTTGCTGGCGCGCGCATGCCAGGTGGCGTGCTGCAGTACCTGCACCTGAAAGCTGCGCCCGAGGACGAGCAACGTCGCTGCACCGAGCATCGCTTCGAGCACGAGGATCCGCGCGGCGGGTTTCGCCATCAGTGCCCGCTGGCGATCGGCAGCTGGATCATTTCGGTATCGAGCGCCATGCGGAGCCCGAGCGGCCGCACGCGCGGCGCGAGCTCCTGTGCCGTTTCCAGCGCGGTGATGCGCGCCTGCAGATCACCTTCGCGGCTCTGCAGCGCCTTGATCTGGTTGTCGAGCTGATCGAGACGACGCTGCGCCGGAAATCCCCGGTCGTCGCGCCAGACCACGACGCCAACTGCCGCGAGAAAGACCGCAGTCCAGGCCAGAACGAGGTAGCGTCCCTTAACCCGCATGATCAATCCGGAAGAATCGGAGCTTGGCACTGCGTGCGCGTGGATTGGCAGCGATCTCCGCCGCGAGCGGGATGATCGCCTTCCGAGGCTCGGCCCGGCCGAACGGAGTCTTGCCGCAGATGCATTGCGGCAGCCCGGGCGGGCAGGTACACCCCTGCTCCCAAGCGCGGAACTCCTGCTTGACCAGTCGATCCTCGCCCGAATGATAACTGATCACGGCGAGGGTACCGCCGGTCGGCAACGCCGACCGAAAGGCCGGCAGGGCGCGTGCGAGGCCGCCGAGTTCGTCGTTGACGGCGATGCGGATCCCCTGGAAGATGCGGGCGAAGTCCGGAGGACCGCTACGGGGGCCGAGGACGGCGCGGATGGCGTTGACCAGATCATCGCTCGTGGCAAATGGAGCGTTCGCCCGACGGCGGATGACCTCCCGCGCGAGCCGGGATGCGCGTGGCTCGTCGGCATAGTGACGAAGCGCTGTTTCCATGTCGCGTTCGTCGGTTTCGGCGAGCCAGTCGGCGGCCGTCGCGGCGTCGGGGCCCATCCGCATGTCGAGCGGCGCCCCTGGCCGGAAGGAGAAGCCGCGAGCGCCGTCATCGAGCTGGCGCGAGGAAACGCCGAGGTCGAGGAGGATGAAGTCGGGGCGGAAGGCCGCGACAGCCGCGATCGCTGCATCCGAACCGTACGGCGACTGGAGGAATGTCACGGCACGCCCGGCAAGCCGGTCGCGCGCCGTCGCGAGCGCGTCCGGGTCGCGATCGATGCCAAGGAGTTCGGTGCCGAGGTCGAGGAGTGCCGCGGCGTGACCACCGTGGCCCAGGGTGGCGTCGACGACTCGGCGGGCGCCGCGGGCGCGTTCGATGATCGGGGTGAGAAGAACCGGAACGTGAAAGGGCGCGTCGGGCATCAAGGTTCCGGAAACAGATCACCCCGTCCGATCTCGAACGGGGTGGATACGGGGCTGACGGGGCTCGAACCCGCGACCTCCGCAGTGACAGTGCGGCACTCTAACCAAACTGAGCTACAGCCCCTCAACGTCCGGACGCGAAGCTAATCGCGTCCGGCAGCATTGGGGAGGGGTCAGGGCGTCTTGCAGAAGGCCGACTTCATCGCCGGAATCTGCGTTCGTTCCTGCTGAATCGGGGCCACGAATGCCGTGCCGAACGCCGCGATGTTTTGATTGGAACTCGCCGCGATCGCCGTCACCGACGGCTCGAGGAGGTCGAGGAACGCCACATACTTGTTGACGGTGTCACATGACTTGTCGCTGCGCACCTGTTGCGACAGGACCGACAAACCTGGACGCAGTCCGAGGACGATGAAGTAGTTGGCGTATTCCACGAGCTGCTTGTTCGACGGGCTGATGTCGAGCACCGCCTGGCTCAGGTGGACCATGGTGGAATCATCGCTCGCCGTGTGCTTGGTCGAATCGGCCGCGCGTACCGATGCCGAATCGGCGAACTGGATCAGGAGGCCGGAATACTTGTTCTTGGTATCGTCGTCGGACTTCTTGATCTGCGGCACGAACGCGAGCGCGGCGCTGTCCCGGTGCGCGTTCAGCAGCGACAAGGTGACGAGCAGCAGGGGCTTGGTGTTCGTCGGGTCGAGCCGGACCAGCAGGTTGGCCAGGCGAACGGCAGAGTCGATCTGCCCCGCCCCGGCAAAGAGCTGCATTTCGAGCTGGAGCGGATCGGGGTTGTTGGGATACTTCTTCACATACCGCTGTGCGAAGGTCATCGAGTCCTGACGGGTCCCGGCGACGAACTCGATCTTCTGGAAGAACAGGGTGTCCGCACGTTCGGGGTCGAGCTCGTACTCATGGGCAAAGGCATCGAAGGCGCACTTGTACTTCGCCTGCTGCTGTGCCGGAACCGTGTCATTGGCGCCTTGTGCGGCGCAGGCATTCCCCTGCAGATCAGGCCAGTCCGGGTTGGTCGGATCGAGCTTGCTCTGCTGATCGACAACCTGGGCGGCCGCTTCGGGGTGTCCGTACGCCGTGAAAATCCGGATCGCGTCGTTGGCGAGCTTGGTGTTGGTCGGCGCGATGGTGATCATCTGCTGGTAGTCGCTGACGACGGCCGAGGAGTCGTGCTTCCGGCTGTCGATGGTGGCGAGCTGGAAGACTGCCTGGAGCGACATCGGGTCGGCGGTGACGGCGTTCTTGAAATGCTGCAGCGCCTCGCCCGATGACGAATCCTTCGCCTGGGCGATTTCCCCGAGGCAGAATTCCGCCGTGCCGAAGCCGGGGACGGTCTTGAGCGCCTTGTTGGCGGACTCGATCGCCTTCGACGGATTGCTGGTCTGGTTGTCGTTGCAGGCCTTGGCATCCGCGTACGCCTTGAAAAGGATCGTCACCTGGTCGGCGAGCTTCGATCCCATGTCGTTGAGCTGCTGACCCGCCGCCTGTGTCGACTTGATCACATGACCGGCGCCGTCGTTGGAGCCGCTGAAGCGCGTGTTCGCGACATACCGGCCATCGGCTCCCTTCGAGAGGGCCGTGCTGACCAGGACGCGGGCGCTGAGCTGATTCTGGACGGTGCGGGCCAGCTCGGGCGGCAGGAGCGCGTCGGCGCTGTAGCCCCACTGCACCAGCGAGTTGTTCATCTGCAACCGGGTGATGACCTGCCAGTCACCGCCGTCAATTGCCCGTGCCAGCTTGTCGCGCAACCCATTGCCGAGGAGCACGGCGTTGGTCGAGTCGGTCGGCGAGGGGGGATAGACCGACGGGAACGGCGTGGCGACGAGCACCTTGGTGGCGGGGATGGCGATCACCGCGGCGCAGTTCACGCAGGAACCGGCGCGAATCCCCTGCGATGACGCAGGCGGGACCGCCATGGCGGCCAGTAACGAAATCGACAGCACCTGTTGCAGCATCCCAAGGACCCCCGTCAAGTATTTGCTTCAAGTGAGTACGTCCCGCACCCTCGCGGGGCTGAGGCGCTACGCACGGCGATGGGCGAAGAGGGACTCGAACCCCCGACATCCTGCGTGTAAGGCAGGCGCTCTAACCAGCTGAGCTATTCGCCCGACGTCAGGCCAGCAACGCCAGCGGAAAGAGCACGCAATACCCAACCACCAATAGGACGGATGCCGCCTCCGCAGCCCCACTCCCGGAACTCAGTACCACATAACCTGCGGCGATGGTCAGCACCGCCGCGCCAAGCAGGGCGAGGTTGCGACCCCCGAACTGCCGGGGCCGGGCGTCTTCAGTCGGATTGGTGGGTGGCATTGCTTTGGACGCTAGCGCCTCAGGTGCGGGCGGTCAAGTTGAATGTGGTCCAACCTCTTGAATCGTAATCGTTTCGTCATCTTCTGGCGGTTCGGGCCACCCCTCGTCCAGCGCGGCACGCCGCGGTGCGTCACGACCGCGCCGAGTCGCTGCGGCCCAGCTCAGCAACACCGTCACCACCAACCAGAGTCCGCCAGTCGCCAGCCAGACCACCACGTTGTAGCGCCCGCGAACCGACCGCTGCCACGCCTCCTCGAACCGATCGGGACTGAGCCCGGCGCCGATCGAGAGCGCGCTGTCAAAGGGAACACCCCGCTCCAGCAACGCCACGAATTCGCTCAGGTGCCCATTCCGACTTCTCCGTCCCACCTCAGCCACCGCCGACCCGGCAAGCGCATACGCCGTCTCGGCGTCCAGGCTGCTTCCACGTAACGCCCCGTCGAGCGCGCGGAGTTCCGGGACATGGCCGGTCGCGACGGCAAGGTTCAGTCGAAGGACGGCAAAGCGATCGTATTCCTGCGCCGCAAGCACCGCGTACCCCTCGTCAAACCAGAGCGGCACTCGTTCAGTGACCGACTGGTGCAGGACGACGTGCGCGAGTTCGTGACGCAGCGTCTGGTATGGGTCGCCGGCATTGAGGCGGATGATGACGACGTGGCTCGCGGGAAAGGTGACCCCGGCCCCCCACCCCGGCACCCGGCCACGGGAGAGCCGCATGAAGTCGTTTTTGTCGCGGGCGAGAAAGATCAGCAGCGGCCCGACGTCTGTCCTGCCGATTGCCAGCCAGTCGTGTGGTTCCGATGCGGCTTCGGCGAGCGCGGTTCCGAGAGCGAGGTGGGCGGAATCGGCAACCACCGTGATATCACCAACGGTGACGTGACGCACCGGGTCAGCGGGGCTGCCAAGCTGCAGCAGGAGTCCGATCAGGCGAAGGGCGAACGTGGCGGAGTCCCTCCGGCCGCCATGGTGTCGAGCAATTCCCGGCACCGCGCCGCGTGAGGCGAATGACGGATCGCCGCGCCGACGGCCCACGCTTCACGTGCGCCGTCATGCTGGCCTTTGCGCCAGAGGGCGCGCCCGAGTTCGGCCCACCCTTCCGCGAGGTTCGGGCCGAGTGTCACGGCGCGCCGCAGCATCTCGATGGCATCGGAGGGCATGTCGCGTTCGAGGTAAGCCACGCCGAGCCAGAAATTGGCGTAGAGCGCAGCGCGCGCATCACCGCTGCGTGCCGCCGCGCGCGAGAGATGCTCGATCGCTTCACCGAGAATTCCCTTGCGCAGGCAGATGGCACCCACGGCAACGCGCGCGAGCCCGTGCTCGGGTTCCCGCAGCAACACCTGCAGACATAGCTGCAACGCCTCGTCATTCCGGTTCTGATACATCAATGCCCAACCCAGCAACGCTTCCGCAGTGGTACTTGTCGCGTCGAGCGAGATGGCGTGCCGCAGTTCGGCCTGCGCCGTGGTCCAGTCGCCGCCCGCGAGTGCCGTCCATCCCCGCTCCACATGTGTCGAGGCGCCGATATGATCGTGCCGTGCCGTCGCCGCGCCGTCCTGGGGCAACGCCTTGAAGCGCTCGACCAGTTCCCGGATCCGTTCCTTGAATGCAGCGAGGTCGGTGATCGTCGACTCGGTCCGCTTGAAGAGTGCGACGATGGCGCCCCGGACCGCCGCGCGATCGGCGGGCGCGACCGGCTGGCGCATCGCTTCCTCGAGTCGATCGAATTCCTCCTGCAGCGCCGGAAACTCGTCGCTCATGCAGCGGCTCCGGCGCCGGCGAGGTTGGACCGCGCCAGGGCGTGCTCGGGGTTGAGTCGGATCGCCTCTTCCCAATGCCGGCGCGCCGCCGCGAGGTCCCCACGCCGGCACGCGAGATTGCCGAGCTTGAAGTAGATGTCGTCACCCAGGCCCGGGGCGAGCTTGGTGGCGCGATCATACGCCTCTTCCGCCTCGTCCCAGCGCCCGGCACGATAGAGGAGGTCGCCGAGATTCTTGGAGATCTGCGGGATCGTCGGATCTTCGCCGAGCGCGTGACGGAGATGTGCTTCGGCTTCGCCGACCTCGCCGGTCCCCTCGAGGAGCACGCCGAGGGTCGTGCGGAGCACTGGATGATCGGGAAAGGCCTGTACTCCCTCACGCATCGTCGCGACCGCATCGGGCCACGCCTCCGACAGCCCCTGGGCCCACCCGCATCCCCAATACCACCGCGCCGGCGGCTGCGCCGCGCCGAGGAGGTCACGCGCCCGCGCAAAGCGTTCGAGCGCGTGGGCCGGATCGACGCGACGAAGCGCGAGGAGGCCGAACGCAGTCCACAGCCGCGGATCGTGAGTGTTGCGCTGCAGCGCTTCGGTGAGCGCCGCTTCGGCGTCGTCGAGCCGGCCCGACGCTTCGAGTGCCAGCGCGAGATTGTGCAACACCGCGACGCGGGAGGAATCGCGCTCCGCCGCGCGCTGGAAGAAGTCGACAGCGTCGGTCCACCGCGCCTGACGCAGGGCGATCAGTCCGAGGTAGAACGGCGCCATCGCATCGGTGGGGCGCAGTTCATTCACGCGACGGAACTCACGCTCTGCTTCGGCGAGCATCCCGGTGCGATAGAACGCAATGCCGAGATTGCGATGCTCGTCGATCCGCGACAGGTCTTCCCGGGGCGGCGGCGGCGGTGCCGTCGAGACGCGCCGCAGGCGACCCGCGGTGAGCAGGCCGAAGAGGACGCGGCAGATTTCGAATTCGCTGAGGCCGGTGCCGTCAACGATCTCACGAACCGTGTTGATCCCGTTGATGAAAGGGAGGACTCGCCGTTCCGACTCCACCAGCTGGGCATCGTCGTCGACCGCGGCGCGCGGCTCGCCGTCCACGGCATAGACCGCATCGACAGTGGTGATCTTCTTGGCGATAACGCTCCACTCGTCGACACGTCGCGCCCCCTCGAGGAGCAACCCTTCCGGATTGAGGCGGAGCACGGCATCGGGGACGTCGGGATCGGCGCCAACTTCGAACGAGAAGGTGCCACTGGTCCATGAGAAAAGCGTGTAGATGCACTCCTCGACCTGGCGACGGAGTTCGCTCTCGAGTTCGCCGGCGGTGACCAGCCCGAGATGGACCAGCATCTCGCCGAGACGTCGTCCCGGCATAGCGACCTGTGCCGCGATCGCTTCCTCGAGCTGCGCGGCGGTGATCCGGCCCGCGGCGACAAGCCGCTCGCCGATCCGGTCGATGCGTGACACCATCCCCGCGAAGGTGATCCATCCTTCGTCGAACCAGATCGAGCCGAAGTTGTGCTCGCTCGCCACCGAGAGACATCCGGTGCGCCGCCCGAGGAAGAGCAGCTGCACCACATCGGGAAGCGACGCCTCCTTGAGTGAGCCCTTGATCGCCATCAGCTCCACTCCTCGAGCATGCGTTCGGCGATATCGGGCCACGTCGCAATCATCTTCTCACGCGAGCGGATCGCACCGCTTCCCGGCGCCAGCAGTCCGCTGCCGCGCCGATGCGGGCGCGAGGACGGCGTCGCGGTGCCGTCGAGCAGCGTGCGCGCCAGCTCGACCGTGAGCGGGGTCTGGCGATCCTCCGCGGCGCCGATCAGGCGCTGGACGAGTTGCTGCACCTCGCGCAGTGAGGCGGCGGGGCGCGACGCCACGAAGTCGACGAGGTCGGGATCGACCGGCGCCGGCCCTCCGCCGAGCAGCCGTTCAACCTCGAAGATCCGCGCTTCGCGGTCGGGCGCACCGAGCTCGAGGACCAGCCCTCCGGAGAGACGCGTCGCAAGGCGCGGTTCGATGCCGGGGAGCTGCGCGGGGGCGGCCGGCGCGGTGAACGCCATCTGCAGGCCGGCCTCGAGCATGATGTTGTAGAGCTGATACAGCTCTTCCTGGCTGCGTTCCTTCCCCGCCACCGCGCTGACATCGTCGATCAGCAGCGCCTGACAGCGGCGCAGCCGCTGGCGCCACCGCCCGATCGACCCGCTGCCGAGCGCCGTCACCAGGCCGTCGACAAATTCCTTGCCGTCGAAGACCGCGACCCGCGTCAATCCCGCCGCGCGCAACGCGTGAGCAAACGCGTGCAGCAGGTGGGTCTTGCCGACCCCGGGGCGGCCGACGATCACCAGCGGGTTGTATCGCTGGCCCGGCGCGGCCGCGGCCTGGCGAATCGCCTCGACGACGGGCCGGCTCGACGGACCTTCGGCGAATTGCGCCAGCGCATAGCGCGGCGACGGGCCCGGCAGTGGATCCCCTGCTTCGCGCGCCTCAACCACCAGCAGCTCTGCCTCGGCGACCCGGTCGGGATCGTGCAGCACGGTTTCGACCAGGAGCGATGGTGCCACGATCTCGAGCTCGTCCTGCAACTGGCGCAGTGCGCTCACATCAGCATCGAACGCCGCCAGCGCTTCCGCCGGATCGACCGCAATTTCTTCGGCGAGGATGGCGTCGAGCCGCGCGGTGTGAAATCCCTCTCCGCGATACCTGAGCGCGGCCTCGGTGACGCGCTGCCGCCAGCGATCGACCTGCTGCGACACGGCGTTCGATACATCGGAAAGGAACGCATCGAATTCGCCGTCCATCGTATCGCCGCGCGCCGCGGGCGGCCGTCCCTCCGGCGCGCCGCTCGACCGCTGCGTGGCGACAGTGCCGGCAGACGGACTTGCTGGTGCGACGGCGCCCGGCGGCTCGTGATGCCCGAGGGTCGCGAGGACACGCCGCGCTTCGTCGGCGGTGATCGGCGACGATGCCACCGCCTGCTGGGCGATGAGCCGATTGAGCGCTCCGAGCAGCTCGCGGACGGTCCCGATTCGCAGCTCGGCTACGGCCGCGAGGACCTCCGGAAAGAACTCGATCTGCCGTTCGCCGGCGCGGCGCGACAGAATCGCGAGGCGCGTCTCGTAATCCGGCGCCCCGATGTCGATGACGAGGCCGCCGGCAAAACGGCGGATCAATCGTTCATCGAGCGACTGGATCTCTTCGGGCGGTCGGTCGCTGGCCAGGACGATCTGCCGGTCGGCCGCCATCAACAGGTCGATGAGCCGCAGCAATTCCGATTGCAACTCTCGCTGGTCACTCAGCAGCTGCGCATCGTCGACGAGGACGAGATGGGCTTCGGTGAAGCGGCGTCGATATGCCTCGGCCTGCCCCGCGGCGAGCGCCGCGTGATACGCCTCGACGAAATCGTCGACCGTGACGTATTCGACGATCCGCGCCGCGTCGATCGACTGCGCTTCGTGGCCGATCGCGGTAAGCAGGTGCGTCTTGCCGAGACCCGGCCGCGCGTAGAAAAAGAGCGGGTTATACGCGGCCCCCGGCGCCTCCGCCACCGCCTTCGCCGCGGTCGCCGCCAGTCGATTGGACGATCCGACGACGAATGAGGCAAACCGCGCGTGGGGATTCAGCATCGGCATCTCAGCGCGACCGGGCGCGTGCCGGCGCGAGTTGCCGCATCATCAGCATGATCGCCGCGTGGAGCGCTTCGAGGACCCCATCGCCCCGAAGCGGCGAACAGGGAAAGCTTGGCTGGCCTTCCGGATTGAGTTCGGCGTCGAGCGAAGCCGGCGTGAGCAGCAACTCTTCCGGCAGGTCGCGCTTCGTCTGCAGGAAGACGATCGGGACCGTCCGCGGATGGCCGTCGTGATCGTCGAGATTCTCCCGCAGCGACGCGAGTGCGGTGATGTTTTCGGTGAGGCGTCCTGCCTGCGAATCCGCCGCGAAGAGCACCGCGTCGGTGTCGGCGAGAATCAGGCGGCGCGTGGCGTCGGCGTGGCGTTGATCGGGAACGGCGTAGAGGTGCACGCGCACGCGCCATCCTCCGATGGTTCCGAGATCGAGCGGAAGCCAGTCGAGAAGCGGCGCCACCGACACGTCGGTGCCGAGCGGCGTGAAAGCGCCGCGGCGCTCGGGCGCGACGCGATCCTGAATGCAGTGGAGGATCGTCGTCTTCCCGGATTGCGGCGCGCCATACACCACCAGCGTCGCGGCGATCTCCTGACGGTCGGTATCGAGGCGCGCCACGTCAGTGCGCTCCGAAGAGTGCGCGGAGCGAGTCGTCGAGTTCGCGCTCGAATCCTTCGGCCAGCACTTCGCGCACCGGGACTGTCGGCGGCGTGGCCGCCACGATCTGTTCGGCAAACCGGGTGAAGAAGAGCCGCACCAGGCCGACCGACGACTCCCCGCCGAAGACCACCAGGCCGATCCAGCGCCCGCGCGGCGTGTCGAACCCGGCGAGCCACACGCCGCGACCGATCCCCTGATGCACCACAGCACCGAACCCGTCGCGGGTCCCGAGCAGCGTGGCGAGCTCGCCGGTCGTCGCGAGAATGCCGGCGCCGAGCGCGGCAGCAGCCATGACATCGAGCGAGCGCGTGAATCCATGCTGCGCAATGACCTGCCCGGAGCTGGTCATCACCAGCGCGACGCGCGCCGACGATTCGCGGAGAAACTCCGCCAGCGGTTCACCCACCCACGGTTCGAGGACGCGCATCAGCCGAGGGCACCCGCGAAGTCTCGCAACAGCACGCGCAACCGGCCGAGTTCCGCGTCGGGTCGCGCGACCGCCACGAGCCAGAGCGGCACCACGCCCGCGACGGCGAAGATCGCACCACCCTCCGCGACGAACTGCACCGACGTCGGCGCCGATCCGTCCACGCTGGAGGTCGCGCGGCCGGCGCGCGCGATGATGGCGGCAGCGAGTGCGGCAACATCCGCTGTCGCGAGATCGTCCATCGCGGTTTCGGCGACGATCAGCCCGTCGTCGGACGAAATGACCAGCGCGCCGCGGACACCGGGAATTCCGGTCACCTCGCGCATCGCCGCATCCCATGGGGCAGCCGTCACCGCATCGTCCCCAGCCATTGCCGCGCCGCAAACATCGCGCGTTCGCCGTGCGCGAGAAGCCGGCCGATCGGAATTGCCGCCGGGCGATGCAGGATCAGAGCAGCATCGTCGGTGACCGGGAGCATCGCGATCGTGGCGCTCGGCGACTCGATGGCGACGTAGCGCACCACGCCCAGCTCGAGCAGCCGCGCCGCACGGCTGGCTTCGCGCGTGAGTCCCGCACCTTCGGCCGCAAGGAGATCTGCATCCGATGCGTCGTCACCCGCACCCCCGCCGGTGAGCCGCATTCCCTGCGTGTCGTATAGCAGCGTCCCGTGCATCGGATCCGCGAGGCGCGCCGGCTCGTCCACGCTGGTCGATGGTCGCAGGGCGCGGACCCGGTCGAGGGCGGCAAGTACCGTGGCGTCATGCGGTGCGCGCATCGCGGCGAGTTCGAGATGCCGCTCCGCCGCGCCGAAGTCATGCGCCCTGAACGCCACGAACGCGAGCCCCTTTCGCGCGCCGATGTGGGCCGGATCGCACTCGAGCGCTGCACGCCATGCCGCGACCGCGGCCGCATCGTCTCCCTGATCGGCGCGAATCCGGCCGAGGAGATCGTGCGCATCCGCGACCGACGGATAGTGCCCGAGGCCCGCGAGCGCGACCGCCGCGGCCGCGGCAAACTGACCACGCTGGCGCAGGCGTTCGCCAAGTTCGAGGAAAGCCAGCCGCTGCGGAAGGGAGTGGGTGGTGCCAGGAAGGGAAGCGTCAGTCACGGGCGTCGCGAAGCGCCTCCATCATGGTCCGGGCCGCCTGCATCAATGCCGTCGCCTCGTCGCGGCGATCCGGTTCGTCCTGTTGCCAGCTGCGCCACGCGTCGATGGCATCTTCGAAGCGACCGGCCCCGATCTCGGCCAGCCCGAGCGCGCGCCACGACTCGGCGTCGTGCGGATGCGCCGCGAGACGGTCGCGAAGGAGCCGCGCCGCTTCTTCGTACCGTCGAGCCTCGAGCGCCATCCGTGCTGCCAGCAGCGGGTTGCTCCGTGCCGGTCGCAGCTCAAGTATAGTGGCGGCGCAGAGCGACTGAATCCGCTCGGCCACCTCTTCCAGTGGTTCGTCGAGCGCCGCAGCAAGCTCCGAGAGATCGCGAACCCCGTCCACGCGATCCAGAATGCGCCAGTCAAGCGGCACCAGTGCCGGCACCGCGCCCGCCGCCAGTTGATCGGCCGGGACGAACGCCGGCACCACGTGGAATTCATCGAGGACCGGCGCCAGCTCGACGCGGCGGGTTTCGGCCGCGACCAGCGCGAAGACGAGGTCGTCGGTCGAGATCGAGAGCGCACCATCGGCCGGCGCGGTCTCCTGGAAATCGAATCGCCCGCGATGCCAGTGCAGCATCGCCGTGATCGCGCGGTGCGCCAGCCGCGTCCGCATCGCGCGCGCCCGCGGACGCCGCAGGACCTCCGCATCGTCGCGCGCATCGGTCGATGTGATGACGTGACGATCGATCAATGCCCGGCGAGTCGCCTCGTCACCGGCATCCGGTTCGACCGCCACGATCGCCCCGTCGGTGATCCGCAGCAGGCACGGCGGATCGACGTCGCTTCGGCTGACGCGCAGCACACCGCTGCGCTTGCCGCGTTCGAGCAGCTGCAGGACCTCGATCAGACCGATCTCGCTCAATGGTCCGTGCATCAGGCCCCCGCGAAGAGCGTGGCGAGTTGCCGCGCCGATCGTGCGTGGCGGCGGCTGGCCAGACCGAGATCACCCGCGGGATCAACCCGGCCCACGGTGGCCCAGTCATCAAACGCTTCGTCGTAGCGTCGCAGCTTTGCCAGCACGACCCCGCGGTGGAAGAGCGCGGCGGTCTGTGACGGCTGATGGGCCAGGACCTGATCGAACACTGCGAGCGCTTCGCCGAGGTGCGCAGTCTGCAGCAGTGATCGCCCGAGGGTCAGGAGCACCTCGTCGGTGTGCGACGCCGACTCGCCGTCGCCGCTCTCGGCCGGGAGCTCGACCAGGGTTCCAGCGGCATCGCGCTCGAGCAACCAGACTTGTGGCAAATACCATGGAGAGATGAGCAATGCCCGGCGGATGGCAGCGAGCGCGTCGCCGTGCATTCCCATCCGCTCGAAGGCGAGGCCAAGAGTGAAGTGCGCCCGCGCCGAATCGGGATCTGCCGCAGCGGCAGCGGCCAGCAGCGGCAAAGCCTGGGCCGGATCCTGGTCCGCCAGCGCCGCGTAGCCGGCGAGAAAATGCAGCTGCGGTTCGATTGGCGATCGGTCGAGTCGCGGGGCGAGCACGGCCCGGGCGCGATGCGGAAACCCACGCCGCAACATCGCCAGCGCACGGTTGTGCGCGGCAGCCGACGAGTGCGCCGCGAGCGCCCGATCCCACGCGGCGTCTGCTGCGACGCGTTCGTGTCGCTGCTCGTGCAGGACCGCGAGCCCGTTCCACGCCTGCGTGGCAACCTCCGGATCTTCGATCGCCGCGCGGTAGCACGCTTCCGCCACCGCGGATTCCTGCTGCCGATGGGCGGCAACCGCTGCGGCAAGCGGATTTCCGGTGGGCCGCCGATCGCTCGGTGACTCGTCGTCCGCCGCGAGGAGGATCCCGTCGGTGCGCCCGGCGGCGAGCCGTTCGAGGGCGCGGATCGCGGATGCGGGCGCGTCCGGCATCGCGACGGCGCGCCGCGCGGCATCGAGCGCCGTGGCGTGCTCGCCGCGGCGCGCGGCGAACCAGGCGAAATTGTTGAGGGTCGTGGCACCGGCACGAGCAAGTCGACGGCTGAGTGCCGCCACGATCAGCAGATCCTGCGCCCGCTCGCCCGGCACGTCACTCGATCCGGATCGCCTCGAGAATCGCGCGAATCGATGCCTGGTCAGGCATCAACAGGAAGGCACCGGTCAGGGGCTCACCGGTCCCTTCGGCGCGGAACGATGTATCGACGCAGAACACCAGATCGCCTGGCGCCTCCCTCGGATCGGCGGTCGATCCGATCGCCTGCGCCGTCGGTCCGATCGTCAGCGAAGGGACCGACGGCAGGAGCATCATCCCCATGAAGTTGCTCAGGGCGGTGAGATATGCCGAGCAGACGATGTTGCCGACCTCCTTGAGCCCCGACTGCTCGAGCTCGCCGAGGGCGCGCGGCGGCCCGGGAGGGCGCCGGAGAATCAGGTCGCACAACCGCGTGGCGTCGTACTCTCCGAAGGTGAGCAACGCCCGGCCGGTGAGATCGCCGAGCATTCGCATGGCGACGACCGCGACATGATCGCCGAAGGCGCGCACCATCGTCGGCACTTCACCGAAGTGCACCCGGCGCACGCTGGGCACCGAGATCATGATGCGCTGATCGGTGAGCTGCGAGAGTGCGGTCGCGGCGTGCCCCGCGCCGATCGTCGCGACTTCGCGCAGGCCGTCGTGCCGGAGCGCTTCGATGTCGTTCGGAGTCGAGGTCATGAGAAAGTCCGGTCAGGAGTCGTCGGGCGAGTCATACCACGCTCGCCAGGTCCATCATCAGCGCCGGCAAACCGTCATCCAGCACCGTCGCACCGGTAATCCATCGTGCCATCCCCGCCGGCCGATCGATCGGTTGCACCACGGCGTCGACCTGGCCGTGCACCGCATCGGCGAGGAGCGCCACGCGCTGGCCGTTGGCCTCGACCACGACCACCGGGCGATGCTGCGGCGGATCGTCGCCGCGATACTGCAGCAAGCGACGCAGGTCGACGATCGGCAGTGCGTCGCCGCGAACGAAGAGCACCGCTCGGCCATCCTGCTGTCCGATCGATCCGGCTTCCGCCGCCACCAATTCCACCACATGCGTCAGCGGCATCACATACCGCTCCGACCCGATGCTGGTCACCAGTGCCCGCACGATGCCGAGTCGCGTCGGAAGCCGGATGCCGAAGATCGTCCCCCGGCCCGGCACCGTCGACAGCGAGAGGGACGCGCCCATTTCGCGCAGCCGCGCGACGACCACGTCGAGCCCGACACCGCGTCCCGACACCTCGGTGACCTGCGACGCGGTGCTGAATCCCGGTCGCTCCAGCACCGAGAGCAGCCCGTCGTCGGTCAGCACGGCGCGACTGTCGAGCATCCCCATCTCCCGGGCACGGCGCGCGACAGCGTCACGATCGATTCCGCGCCCGTCGTCACCGACCTCGACCACCACCGCGTCACCGTCGCGGCGCGCGACGACCGTGATCCGCCCGGCGGGGCGTTTCCCTGCCGCGCGCCGCTCGTCCATCGTCTCGATCCCGTGGTCCACCGCGTTGCGCATCAGGTGCAGCAACGGATCGGCGAGTTGATCGAGAATCGCGCGGTCGACTTCGAGCCCCTCGCCGGTGATCTGCACCTGCACTTCGCGACCGAGCTGACGCGCCAGATCCCGAACCATCGGCGGCACGCGCTCGAACACTTCGGCGAGCGGCGCCAGGCGGACGTCGAGGATGCGCGATTGCAGCGTGTCGAGCCGCCGGGCCATCCGGAGCGCCGCCTGCGAGATCGTCGAGAACGGGTCGATTTGTGCTCGCCGCTCGAGCTCCTGCCGCGCCGTCACGAGCGCGCCGAGATCTCCGAGCAGTGCGTCGAGCCGATCGAGATCGACGCGAACGATTCGTGCACCCCGTACCGGTGCAGCTGATTCGGTATCGGCCACCTCGCTCGATGCAATTGCCGCTTCGCATGCGAGCGTCACTTCATCGAGCTCGATCGCGAAGGCGCGCAGCCACGCCGGTGTCGCCACCTGGCCGCCGCGGCGAACATCGCTCAGCCGCGTTTCCGTCGCGTGAACCAGGTCGGTCGCGGCCGCAAACTCCAGCGATGCCGCCATCCCCTTGACCGTGTGCAGCGCGCGGAAGATCTCCTCGGCCGGCTCACGCTCGGCGGGTGTGTCGATCCACAGGTCGAGCGCGCGACGTGCGCCGCTCAGCAGCGACCGCGTCTCCGACGCGAAGAGAGCGACGTAACGTGCGCGGCGCGGATCGGTCATCCACCCAGTACGCGCTGAACCGCTTCGAGCACCCGCGCCGGCTGAAACGGCTTGACCACGAAGTCCTTGGCGCCGGCCTGGATCGCTTCCACCACCAGCGCCTGCTGGCCCATCGCGCTGCACATCAGGATCCTGGCCGCCGGATCGGCCGCGACGATCGCGCGGACCGCATCGATGCCGCCCATGTCGGGCATCACGATATCCATCGTGACGAGATCGGGCTTGAGCACCTTGTAGCGGTCGACCGCCTGCAGGCCGCTTTCCGCCTCGCCGACCACGTCATAGCCGGCACCGCTCAGGATGTCGGCGATCATCGTTCGCATGAAGATCGCATCGTCGCAGATCAGGATCCGGTGCGCCACGCAAAGTCCTCCGGCTGAAGAATCAGGCGAAAATCGCGGATGCGATCCGGCCCAGGTCAATTTCTGCAAGGCCCGTGCGAGCCTCCCCGACCAATTCCACCACGGCGTCGGCGACCAGACCGAACCGGCGGCCCTCCCATTCCACCACCACGATCTCGGAGCCGGTGGCACCACCGCCGCCAAGCTCGAGCGCCCGCACCGCGTCGGCGACCACCAGGATCCGGCCGCGGTGATTGGCCATCCCCCGAACGGCCTGGGCTCCCCCGGGCACCCGCACCATCCGCGCGTCGCGCAGGACCTCGATCACGCTGACGACCGGGATGTACCAACGCGATCCGGCCATCTGCACCACGAGGCCGCCGACCCGCAGTCCCCCCTCAGTCATCAGTCGTCCGACCCGAAAAAGCCGAGGGACTGGAGCGCCTCGTCGGCACCCGGCACGGCACCGGAACCCGCCACCATCTCGAGCATCGGCCAGAGATCAGCCGGCCACGGGGAAGTCAGCCGCAGTGCCTCCCCGGTCACCGGATGGCGGAACGCGAGAAGTGCTGCGTGAAGCGCCTGCCGGGGAGCGATCTCCTCCAGTCGCCGCGCCGCCATCCGGGCATTCCCGCCGATCCGCTTCGACCCTCCCGCCCCATAGACCGGGTCGCCCACCACCGGATGGCCGATCGATTCCAGGTGCACCCGGATCTGGTGGGTCCGTCCGCTGTGCAGTTCAAGCCGGACGAGGTCGGTCGACCCAAACCGGCTCACCGCAATGACATCGGTCCTCGCCCCACGCCCTGTGGGAAGTATCGCCATCCGCTTCCGGTCACGAAGGTCTCGGCCGATGGGGGCCTCGATCGAGAGGCGGTCCTCGTCGAGGTGCCCCCAGATCAGCGCGGCGTAGATTCGCGTCACCCGGCGCGCCGCAATCATCGCACCGAGCTTCCGGTGGGCGAGATCGTTCTTGGCCACGATGATGAGCCCCGAGGTGTCGCGGTCGAGCCGGTGCACGATGCCGGGCCGCCCCTCGGCGCCGCTGGCAAGGGTCGTCCCCCGGGCGATCAGCGCGTTGACGAGCGTGTCGTCCCAATGCCCGGGCGCGGGGTGCACCACCAGGCCAGCCGGCTTGTCGATCACCGCCAGGTGCTCGTCCTCGAAGACCACACGCAACGGAATCGGGTTTGGAGCGAGAACGCGCGCAGGTTCGGCGGGGACGTCTGCAAGGACGACCACATCCCCGCGCACCAGCGTGTGCGAGGCGCGAGCGGCGGCTGCGTTGACCGTCAGCGCGCCTGCAGCGAGCAGGCGCGCCGACTGGGTCCGCGAGATGCCGAGCTGATCGGCGAGAAAACGATCGAGTCGCTCAGTCCGCGCGACGGTGACGGAGAACGTCACTCCGCCGCGATCAGGCTGCAGCGCGGGAGGCGGCGGCGCGCCGGGCATCTTCGCGCCAGAGTGAAAGGGCCAGCGCAATGGCGCCGCAGGTCACGGCAATATCCGCGACGTTGAATGTCGGCCACCGCAACGTGCCCGCGCCGATGTCGATGAAATCGACTACGCCGCGCGCCGAGAGAATGCGGTCGATCGCATTCCCCGCCGCACCACCGGCGACGAATGCCACCGCGAACTGTCGCAGGTGATCGCCCGGCACCGCCTGTCGCGCGGCGAGGTAGAGCCACACGATCGCCGCAACGGCGATCGCCAGGAAGATCCATCGCTGCCAGACGCCGAGGTCGAGTCCGAACGCGGCACCCTGATTGTGGACGAGCCGGAACTGCACCGCATCCCCGATCACCGACACCACCCGCTCGCCCAGGCTCCGCTCCGCCACCAGCTTGGTGATCCGGTCGAGCACGATGGTGATCAGCATGATTGCCCAGAACGGGCGATTCCCGTTACCGCCGCTTGGCATCCTCTTCCTTTTCCTTGCACGCGATGCAGAGCCGCGCGTGCGGCAGCGCATCGAGCCGTTCGAAATCGATCTCGACGCCGCACTGATGGCACCGTCCGAATTTGTCGGGCTGGTTGTACATCCGGCGCAGCGCTTCGTTGATGTGCCAGAGGTACCGCCCCTCCTGCGACGCGAAGAGGAACTGCTTTTCGCGCTCCATGGCGTCGGTGCCCTGGTCCGCCATGTGGAACGAATACGAGGAGAGGTCGCCGTCCGACGATTGCAGCGTCGCATTGAACGACTCGTCGTAGTACCCGAGCTCCTTCATGACGCGCGTGCGTTCCTCGAGCAGCCGCTTCTCGAGGTGCTTCAACTGGGTCTTCGTCACAGGCTGTCCGGATGTGGTGGGCCGGAAAGGGTCCGGCCGTCCCCGACCTGCCGCACCGCAAGCGTCGCGGCAAGGTCATCGATCGTGATCTCTTCGCTTCGGTCGTGCGCGTCCAGTGCATCGCCGGTACGGAATTCTCTCGCCAGTGTTTCCGCGCCGATGTGGTCGCGGTGGTGCCGGGCCGCATCAATCAGTGCGGGATCACCGATGACGGATACCGCGATCCGCGCCGACACATCGTAGCCCGCGTCCTTGCGCAGCCGCTGGATGCGGTTGACCAGCTCGCGCGCCAATCCTTCGCGAATCAGCGGCGGCGTAAGCTCAGGGTCGAGCGCCACGACGAACGGGCCGTCGGTCGCGACCGGCCAATCGGTGGCGACGTCGCGCTCGACCACCACATCTTCGGGGAGCAGTTCCACCGTCTCGCCGCCGATCGTGAGTGGGCACGGATCGCCGTGCTCCAGCCGCTGCAGGCCGGTGCGGTCGAGCTGCGCCACCGCCGCCGCAATCTCCTTGACCCGCGATCCGAATCGCTTGCCGAGGGTGCGGAAGTTCGGCTTGCCACGCAGCCGGACGAGGTCGGCGTCGCTCGCCACGACGTCGATCTGCTTGACGTTGGTCTCCGACATCAGCAATGGCAGCAGCGATTCGAACACGGATCCTCGTGTCCCGGCGGGCACTGCCACCTTCATCACCGCCAGCGGCTGGCGCACGCGAATCTTCGCCGTCTCCCTCGCGGCCCGACCAAGCGACGTCAGGCGGCGCACCGCGTCCATCGCGACGTCGAGCTCGGAATCGAGCCGCCCGCGATCCGCCGGAAACGCTGCGAGGTGCACCGAAGTTCCGGTCAGCGCCCGGTGCAACCAGTCGCTGGCGAATGGTGCCGCCGGTGCCAGCAACGCGGCAGTCGTCGCCAGCGCCTCGGCCAGCGTTGCGACCGCGGAGGGATCGGCCTCGCTGTCGGGGGCCCAGAATCGGCCGCGATTGGTCCGGACATACCAGTTGGAGAGGTCGGCATCGACGAAATCGGCGACCGCCCGTGTCGCCGTGGTGACGTCGTACGCGTCGAACGCCGCGCGCACCGCCGCCACCGTCGCATCGACGCGCCCGAGGATCCAGCGATCGGCGTCGCTGCGTTTCGAGAACTCGGGAGCCGTTCCGCCACCGGCACCGGCGTACAGCGCGAAGAACTGATAGGTATTGCGCAGCGTGACCAGGAACTTCCCCGCCGTCTCGACCAGCTGCGCGGTATCGAATCGCTTCGGCTGCCAGACCTGGCTCGATAGCAGCATGTAGAGCCGCGCTGCGTCGGCGCCGTGCTCGGCGATCAGCTCCCACGGATTGACGACGTTCCCGCGGCTCTTCGACATCTTGTGGCCACTGGCATCGAGCACCAGCTCGTTGACGATCACGTTCCGGTACGGCGCCGTATCGAACACGGCGGTCGCGATCGCCAGGAGCGAGTAGAACCATCCGCGGGTCTGGTCGACGCCCTCGCAGATGTAATCGGCCGGGAAATGCGACGCGAAGTCACTATGGTTTTCGAAAGGATAGTGCCACTGGGCGTACGGCATCGACCCGGAATCGAACCAGGTGTCGATCACTTCCGGCACGCGCCGCATCGTCCCGCCGTCGGGCGCGGCCCAGGTAACCTCGTCGATCCACGGCTTGTGGACGTCGAGGTCGTTGGCCGGGACAAATCCGGTGCGTTCCTTCAGTTCCTCGTACGACCCGATCACCTCGATCACCGACGGGTCACGATCGCTGACCCAGATCGGCAGCGGCGTCCCCCAGTACCGCTCGCGCGACAGCGCCCAGTCGACGTTGTTGCCGAGCCATTCGCCGAAACGGCCACTTCCCATCTCGGGCGGGTGCCAGGCGATGTCGGCGTTGAGCTGCGACATCCGGTCCTTGATCGCCGACGTGCGGATGAACCACGAGTCGCGCGCCAGATAGATCAGCTTGCTCCGGCAGCGCCAGCAGTGCGGGTAGCTGTGGGTATGCTGCTCGGTCTTGAGATGGCGACCGAGTTCCTTGAGCCGCCTGATGATCAGTTCGTTGGTCGCGTCGGAGGTGACGAGCAGCCCTTCGAGTTCGGGCCAGCTGGTTCTGGTGAAGGTGCCGTCGGCTGCCACCGGCCGGAGCAACGCGAGCCCGTGCTCCTGGCCGGCGGCAAAGTCGTCGGAGCCGAACGCCGGCGCCATGTGCACCAGCCCGGACCCGTCGGTTGCCGTGACGAAGTCGCCGGGGACGACGATCGAATGCTTCCCGGCCTCGGCAATCGGCACGATCTCGAGCGGGCGGCGATAGCGGAGGCCGACGAGCGATGCTCCGGTGAACGTTGCCGCCGGCACCGCATCTGCGCCGAGTTCCTTCATCAGGTCGGCGCGCGACGTGGCCGCGATCAGGAGCCGCCCGTCGGGAAGCCGGAATGTGCCGTACTCGAGTTCCGGATTCACCGCGACTGCCACATTGCTCGGCAACGTCCACGGCGTCGTCGTCCAGATCACCAGTTCGCGGCGCGAATCATCGTCAACCGGGAAGGTGACGAAGACCGATCGATCGCGGATCTCTTCGTACCCGAGCGCGAGTTCGTGACTCGACAGTGTCGTGCCACAGCGCGGGCAGTACGGCAGGACGCGATGACCACGATAGAGGAGTTCGCGCTGGTGCAACTGCTTGAGCAGCGACCAGACCGATTCGATGTACGGGCGGGTGCACGTCACGTACGCGCGGTCGTAGTCGAGCCAGTAGCCGATCCGGTTGGAGAGCTCGACCCATTCGTCGCGATAGGTGAAGACGCTTTCAATGCAGCGGCGGTTGAACTCCGCGACGCCGAACTCCTCGATGTCCTTCTTCCCCTTGAAGCCGAGCTGCTTCTCGATCTCGAGTTCGACCGGGAGACCGTGCGTGTCCCATCCCGCGATCCGTGTCACCCGCTTTCCGAGCATCACGTGGTAGCGGCAGACCATGTCCTTGATGGTGCGCGAGAAGACGTGGTGAATCCCGGGGCGGCCGTTGGCCGTGGGTGGCCCTTCAAAAAAGACCCACGGCGTGCCGCCCGACGTCTGCTGCTGCACCTGCGTGAAGAGCCCTTCGCTCCCCCATCGGGTCAGCAGGTCGCGCTCGAGCGCGTCGGCGTTCCCGGCGGGCCACGACGGATAACCGCGCGAGCGCCCCGCGGCCGGCGAATTCGACTCGTTCACGTTGCTCGACACGTCAGTCACGGGGACCGAAGAGGATGCTGCCCAGCCGCAGCATCGTCGCCCCTTCTTCCACTGCAGCGGGAAAGTCGCTCGACATTCCCATCGACAGTTGGGTCAGCGCCGGGAAGGTGCTGCGGCGGGCGTCACGAAGCTGGCGCAGCATCGCGAAGGCGCGGCGCTGTTCCCGTTCGTCGTCGGTCAACGCGGCCATCGTCATCAGGCCGCGGAGTTCGACCCGGGGGAGAACGGCGATCGCGTCGAGCAATTCATCGAGGTGATCAGGATCGACGCCACCTTTCTGCGGTTCGTTGGAACAGTTCACCTGCACCAGGATCGGTTGGCGTGGACCGATACCGACTCGCCGGTCGAATTCCTGGGCCAGCTCGATCCGGTCGATCGACTCGATCATGGCGAAGCGACCGATGACCTGCCGAACCTTGTTGCGCTGCAGTGTGCCGATCAGGTGCCACCCGATGGCGACGCCGGCACACGCTTCCTGTTTCGGGAGCGCCTCCTGCACCCGGTTCTCGCCGACGATCCCGAGTCCCGCCTCTGCCGCGGCGTGGACCGCCTCGGGACCGTGCCCCTTGGTCACTGCCACGACCTCGACCGGGTGGCTCCATCCGCCGCGGTGCTGGCGCTCCGCGACCGTGGCCCTGATGGTGGCGAGGCGGGCGGCGAGGGCCGGTTCGGACATAACCGCCAAATCTAACGGGGCCGGTACCACGAGCGGCGGGCGAAGAATGCGGGGAAAGACCTGTCGGAGGGGTGACGCTGGATGCGAGCCGCGGGGCTATTTCCGGTCGGCGCGCGGGCGCTCGCGGATTGCTTCGGAACCGCTGGTCAAGTCCCGGACCACACCATCACTCTACTTCTCCATCCCGTGCCCCACGTTTTTCAGCACCCGCACTGCCACCGAATCATCTACCATCCTCACCGCGCGCCGGAGCAACGCCACCCCCCCCGCAGTATCTCCCCGCGCCAGCAGGGCAATCCCGACCTGACGATACGGCGCGGCGAACGTCTCGGCCACTGCCTGCGTACCGCCATCGAGTTTCGCTTCGCCGTCCTGTTCGAGCCGCCCGGGATGCCAGACACTGTCGATCAACGCCCGGGTGGTTCGCACGTCAAGCGCCACGCCGCCCGGCCCTGCGGCGTCGCCACCCGCGAGCGACGCCGAGTCGACCGGATCCGCCGGCATCACCAGCACCATCCCCTGCTGCACCAGGTGCGGCCCGAGCCCGTACAACGCATCGGTCGCGGCCGGTGACCACGCGATCGGGCGATGGCCGGCGTTGTATTCCACGATGTCGAAGATCGCCCGGTCCGCCGGCGTGACGAGGCTCCCCTTGGGAAATCGCATCACCCCTCGCCGGCCAAGGTCGAGAAGTTCGTCCTGCGGAGCGTAGAAAGCGCGGAACGCATCGATATCGTGGTCGCCGAGCATGTGCACCGGCCACGTGATCGGCATGAGCGTCGCGGAACGCCAGGGCGGAGGCAGCTTGTCGACCGTCGCATCAGCATGCCGCTCCCGCCGAATCGCCCGCTGGTACCAGTTGGTCTGCAGCAGCGGGATGCACACCACAGTGACGTCTCGGCGCATCCCTTCGACCTGCTGCACGAACCAGAGCGGAAAGGTGTCGTTGTCGCCCCAGGTGAGGAGGATCCCGTTGGGTGGCACCGATTGCAGCAGCGCTTCGCCGAAATCGCGCGCCAGCGTGACATCGGCGCTCTGACGGCGCGTCGCGGCGTGGCAGTTGAGGAGCAGCGGCACCAGCGCGAGCGCGAAGCCACCGATCGACAACGGCCGAAGGCGCACGGCGAGGCGCGGAATCATCGTTCGCGCCAGATCGACGAGGCCGATCGCCACCCAGATCCCCCACGCGATGAAGCTCGCGACGAAGAAATAGTCGCGATCGCGCACCTCGTGATCGGCGAGATTGAGCCAGCGATCCCACCCGATCGACGGACCCGGCTTGAAATTCAGGTAGAGCAGGAGGAGCGGGCCGGCGACAACGAAGAGCCCCGCGATCAACGCGAACGAACCGCGATCATCACGCCGCTGCGCAAACGCGCCGCGAATACCGAGCGTCGCCATCCCGAGCGTGAAGAGGAGTCGCAGCCACGACGCCCGCGACAGATCGCCGATCGACGCTGCCCACTGCCAGTCGAAGTACTGCGCGTAGTTGGCAATCTGGTACATCAGCAGTGTCACGCTTCGCCCCGGATTCGCCGGGCCATGCGCCATGATCGGGTTGTCGAGCGGACTTCTCGGTGGATACTGTGCCCGGCGAATCACATCGACGAGTCCGTGCCACGACGACGGGTCGCCGGCGTTGAGCCAGGGATGCTGATGCGCGCGCAGCAACAGGAAGAGCAGCGCCGAGACACCGGTCAGCGCCGCGACCACCACCACGGATGCGAATGCCCCGTCACCTTTCCTGGCCGCGACGCCAAGCGCCAGGGCGCTCATGACCGTTCCCGCACCGGCGATCCACACGCTTCCCAGCCCTATACCAACGAAAAAGACCCACGCCGCGCCGATGATCGCAATCCGGACCGCCTCGTGGTGACGCGTTCGCGGGTCGGCGAGCGGCTCCGTCCGGGCGACCGCAAGGAGGCACACGACAAGCGCCGGCCCCGCCAGCAGCCCCATCAGGTGATCACCCACCGCCAGCGCCAGGAGATACACCACCATCAGCAGCAGGCGGCCGCCGGCTTCCGTTTTCCGCACCGCGCGCCACCGCGTCACGCACCATGCCATCAACGCGATCAGCAGCGTCGCGCTGGCGTAGACCTCAGTTTCATTCGAGTTCTGCCACGACGTGAAGGTGAATGACGCGAGCATTGCCGCCGACAGTGCGCCGAGAGAGGCCAGCGTCGTTCGAGAGCGGACGTCGATGTCGACGTGCATCCGCATCAGGATGTCGTGAGCAACCAGGACCCAGCACCCTGCTGCCGCCGCACTGCACACCGCGCTGAAGAGATTGATCCGCCACGCGTACTGACCGAACGGAACGATCAGCCCCCAGACGTGCGTCAGCAGGACGAAGAGCGGCGTGCCCGGCGGATGGGGAATACCAAGGATCTTTGCGGCAACGATGAATTCGCCGGCGTCCCAGAAGGTGACTGTCGGTGCGAGGGTGACGAGGTAGATGAGGAGCACCGCAACCGCGGCGATCCCGGCGAGGCGGTACGGCGGCCGAGCCTCGTTCAAAGACCTGAGCCGATCACCGCCCGCGCCACTGCGAGGGCGTCGCGGACCGCCGCAGGATCATGCACTCGAAAGAGTCGCGCACCCCGCTCGTACGCCAGCGCACACGCCGCCGCGGTGGCACGATCCCGGTCGTCGACTGACCGCCCGGTCGCCTCACCAAGGAAACGCTTCCGCGATACACCTGCGAGCACCGGAAAGCCGGTTGCCACGACTGCATCGAGGTGCTGCAGCAACGCGAGACTCTGCTCTGCAGTCTTGCTGAAGCCGAATCCCGGATCGAGTACGATGGCATCGTGTGATACACCGGCCGCGGTCGCGGTACCCGCCGCTTCCAGCAATTCACCAACGACGCCGGTCGCGACATCGCCACCGTAGTCCGCGAGGTCGTACGACGCGAGGCGTCCAGCTTCCCCTCGCGAGTGTGACAGAATCATCCCGGCGCGATGGCGCGCGGCCACTCCCAGGAGTTCGGGGTCGTGACGTCCGGCGGTCACATCATTGACGATCACGGCGCCCGCCTGCAGCGCGGCCGCCGCCGTCGCAGCGTGCATCGTGTCAATCGAGACGGGCAGCTCCGGATACTTCGTCATGAGCGCCGCGATCACCGGTACGACGCGCGCGCACTCCTCCTCGACCGGGAGCGCCTGCGCACCGGGTCGCGTCGACTCGCCGCCGACATCGATGACTGTCGCGCCACCTTCCATCAACGAGTCCGCGACGCGCAATGCATCGTCAAGGGTGAAGGCGGCACCGCCGTCCGAAAATGAATCCGGCGTCACGTTGATGACGCCGACGATCACCGGGGCGCCGAGCGCGATGTCTCCGCGGGCGTGCACCCAGGTGCGTTCGACGTCGGGTGGGAGCGCCATGCCGATCGCCATCGCCAGTTGCTGCACCGGCTCCGGCTGCACCCACGGACGTGCGAAGGCGCCGAGGCGCGACCGCGCACCGGCAAGGATGATCCAGTCGGGACCAGTGACGAGTTCGAGGCCGAGTCGCCCCGAGAGTGGCAGCATCGCTTCGATTGCATCGGCGGAAACGCCGGAGACGTGCAACGCGGCGTACGCCATGCCGCCGGCGGCAAGGCGCGCGAAATCGCCCTCCCATCCGTGGGACAGGAGGGCGTCGCGAACCGCAGTCGCGCGGTTCGAGATCGGTGTGACGATCACGCGCCGGCGGGTTCGGCCGGTGGCGCTCCAAGAATCGGCGGCGGCGTGCGCAGCACCGCGGGCTCACGTCCCACCGGTACCGCCGGTGGCGTGCTTGCCGGCGGCGTCGGGCGCGGCGGCAGCGGGAGATTCCTCATCAACAGGTCGAGGTCGTCGCGATCGATCGTCTCGCGCTCGAGAAGCGCCTGCGCAATCCGCTCGAGCAGGTCGTGATTCTCGTGCAGCAGGCGAAGCGCGGTGGCAAACGCCTCGTCGACCAGGCGCTTCACCTCTTCATCCACCATCTCCGCGGTCCGCTCGGACGTCTCGCGGCGACTGCCGAATTCGCGACCGAGGAAGACTTCCTGCTCGCGTTCGCCGACCGCCATCAAGCCGACAGCGTCGCTCATCCCGTATTCCATCACCATCCGGCGGGCGAGCGTCGTCGCCTGCTGGATATCGCCGCCGGCGCCGGTCGTCACTGCGCCCTTGCCGAAGATGATCTCCTCGGCGGCACGCCCGCCGTAGCACATCGCCAGGCGGCCGATGAGCCAGTCACGGGTGTAGTTGTGCCGATCGGTCTCGGGAAGCGATGCGGTAAGACCGAGCGCGCGACCGCGCGGAATGATGGTGACCTTGTGCACCGGGTCGCTGCCCTCGGTCTTCATCGCGACGACAGCGTGACCGGCCTCGTGATACGCCGTCAGGCGCTTCTCTTCTTCCGTCAGCACGAGCGACTTGCGCTCCACGCCGAGCATCACCTTGTCCTTCGCCTCTTCGAGGTCGGACATGTCAACCGCACTCTTGTTGCGGCGCGCGGCGAGGAGTGCCGCTTCGTTGACGAGGTTGGCGAGGTCGGCGCCGGCCATCCCCGGCGTCCCGCGGGCGATGGTGCCGAGATTGACGTCGCCGCCGAGCGGGATCTTGCGGGTATGCACCCGGAGAATGCCTTCGCGGCCGCGGACGTCCGGCGAATCGACGACGATCTGGCGGTCGAAGCGACCGGGACGAAGGAGCGCCGGATCGAGCACATCGGGACGGTTGGTTGCGGCAATCAGGATCACGCCGTCGTTCGACTCGAAGCCGTCCATCTCGACCAGCAGCTGGTTGAGCGTCTGCTCGCGCTCGTCGTGCCCGCCGCCGAGCCCGGCGCCGCGATGGCGGCCGACCGCGTCGATTTCATCGATGAAGATGATGCATGGCGCGTGCGCCTTCCCCTGCTCGAAGAGATCGCGCACGCGTGATGCGCCGACGCCGACGAACATCTCGACGAAATCGGATCCTGACATCGAGAAGAACGGACGCCCCGCCTCACCGGCAACGGCCTTGGCGAGAAGGGTTTTCCCGGTCCCCGGCGGTCCGACGAGGAGCGCGCCCTTCGGCAATCGTCCGCCGAGGCGAGTGAACTTCTGCGGATCCTTGAGGAACTCGATCACTTCCTGCAATTCGACCTTTGCCTCATCGGCGCCGGCGACATCGGCGAAGGTGATCTTCGGCGTGTCGCCCGTCAGCAGCTTCGCCTTCGACTTTCCGAACGAGAAGGCGCGATTGCCGCCCGCCTGCATCTGCCGGAAGATGAACCAGTACAAGGCGATCAAGGCGATCCACGGCAGCGCGGCGATCAGGAGGCCGACGAGGTTCTCCTTCGGCTCCTTCGCGGTGATCGCGACGCCGGCGTCCTTCATCCGCTGCAACTCGGCCTCGGAGTTGGCCACCGGCAGGAGGACGGTGAAATCCTTGGTGGGATGGCCATCCGGCGGCACGGGAACCGCTGCGCGGAACTGGCCGTGCACCAGCTTTCCTTCGATCACTTCGACCGACACGACGTTCTTGGCGTCGAGCTGGCGGTCGAACTCGGTGTAGGTCACCTCGGTCTGCGACCCGTGCTTCGAGATGTACTGGAAGCCGGCAATGAACACGAGCCCCGCGAGTGCCCAGAGAGCCAGCGTCTTGCTGACAGCGCTCCAGCCACCCGACGGCGGACGCGGAAGATTACGATCAGGCATCAGGTCAAGTCACCAATGAACGGGAGATGGCGGTAGTCTTCCGCGTGATCGAGGCCGTAGCCGACGAGAAACGCGGGAGGCGCCGGAAAACCGACCCAGCGCAGCGCTGGCATCGGGACCGACAACAACTGTTTATCCAGCAGCGCACAGACGGTGATCGACGCCGGCCGGCGCGTTTCGAGCAATGACAGCATCTTGAACATCGTCCTGCCGCTGTCGATGATGTCTTCGACGATCAGCAGGTGCTTCCCTTCGAGTGGCGTTTCCGGATCGTACAGGAGGCGGATGTTGCCACTCGATACCGTCCCCGCCCCGTAGGAACTCGCCACCAGAAAATCGAGATGCAGCGGCCGATCGATCTGGCGCACCAGGTCGCTCAGGAAAATGAAGCTTCCCTTGAGCAGCCCGAGGACGAGCAATTCGCCGTCGGGATACGCCGCCGTGATCTCCTGGCCGAGGCCCCGGACACGCGCGGCGATGGTCGCTTCGTCGAAGACGATGCGAACGTCGCGCCCGCCCGTGCGGCGCTTCATCTCAGGTGAAAGCACACTCGACCCGCCAGGCATCGGCTCCCTCCGCAGGCACTCCGGCATCGGAACGACAGATGCCTGGCACCCACACCACGGTTGCATCGTCCCTGCGCACCACCAGCGGCCAGACTTTCCGCTGCGATCGCGGCACCCGGGCTTCGCGCATCACCACTGATACGGCGCGCGAGCCGCTACCACCGAGTGGACGAATCCGATCACCCGGACGCCACGGACGAACCTGATACGCATCCGGCACCAGCGTCGCCGACCATCCGTCTCGTGTCGCAATCGCCGCTTCGCCCGTTGTGACCACGAATCGTGCCCGTCCGGCGACCGTCGCGGCACCCGGCGCCAGATCCTCGGGATCGAACTCTGGTGCTCCGTGCCGGTAGAACGCCAGGCGTCCAAACGCGAGTTCCGCGCTCACTCCGGCCGCCAGCGACACCGCCCCATCGGCACTGCGTCGCAGGAGCCGATCGACTGCTGCCAGCCGCCGGTCACCAAGAAGGACGCCGACCCGCCGACCCAGCGCCGCCAGAATGGCGTGCCGCAGCGGTGAACGATAGTCCGCCACCACGGGCGCAGCAACGGAAATGCCGCCGTCGACCGGCCGCAGATCGAGCGCCGGAAGCGATTCGGGAAGGTCATCCCAGGCGCGCCGGGCGCGTGCCGCGAGGCGGGCGGTTCGATTGATCCGATCGACCGCGTCGGGGAGCCGCTCCACAACCGGTGGGATCACGGTCGTCCTGAGCCACGACCGGAGGTGCCGAGGGTCGGAATTGGCCGGGTCGGTCCACCCCTCGATCCCTCGCCGGGCGACATAGCTGGCGAGCTCGGAACGTGGCACCGACAGCAGTGGGCGGATCCATCGGCCGGTCCGTCCGCGCATGCCGGCGAGCCCGGCCGGACCGCTGCCGCGCAACAGGCGAAGGAGAATCGTCTCCGCCTGATCGTCGGCGTGGTGCGCGAGAACGATGAAGGAAATCTGTTCCGCATCGGCCAACGCTTCGAGCGCCGCCCGGCGCGCCACGCGCGCCCGCGTCTCGCTCACTCCGGCGCCGAGTTCGAGCCGGGCAATCCGGCAGCCGATCCCGCGGTTGGCGGCGGCGGCGGCCACGCGCTCGGCAACGTCGGCGCTTGCCGGGTCGATGCCGTGGTCGACGTGTCCCACCGACATCGCGCAACCGTGCTGCTCACCACCAATTGACAGCAGATCGAGGAGCGCCATCGAGTCCGGGCCACCCGACACCGCCAGGAGACACGACGTTTCTTCTCCGAGACATTGACGCAACCGGCGTGACGCCAGCTCGATCAATTCGGCGTCGGTCACAACGTGCCGGGCGTGTCGAACCGCCCTTGATCGAATGGCTCCATGTGCACCAGCACGTCCTGCACCGACGGCACCGCTTCGCGAATCGCCGTCTTGATCCGACCGCTCAGGACGTGCGCGTCGTCGAGCGACATCTGCGGATCGGCCTGCGCGTGCAGGTCGACGAGATAGCGTGCCCCGAACTTTCGCACCTTGAGCTGTTCGACCAGACGTACATCGCTGACGCCGCGCGCGGCGACCGCCACGCGGTCGAGGAGTGCCGTGTCGGGCGCGCCGTCCATCAGCTCGTGCAACGCAGGCCGCACGATGTGCAGCCCGTTGAGGAAGACGACGATCGATGCGACCGCCCCGGCAGCGCCGTCACACCACGCCCATCGCGCGCCCCCGAGCAGCGTCGCCGTGATACCCACGAGTGCCGCTCCCGATGTCACCACGTCGGCGCGGTGATGCCAGGCGTCCGCAGCGAGCGCTCCGCTGCCGACGTCGTCTGCCGCGCGCAGTACGGTGCGGAACAGCGTCGCCTTGATCGCGATCACCAGCACCAGGACGCCGAGGGTGAACGGCGCGGGCGCACCGTGATCGGCAAAGACGGCGGGGAGCGCGCGCCCCATGATCCCGAGTGCCGCGCCGCAGAGCATCAGGCCGACGGCGGCGGCGGCGAGCGGCTCCGCCTTGCCGTGACCATACGGGTGATCGTAGTCCGGCGAGCGAGCCGAGACGCGGAGTCCGCTCCACACGATGAGCGATCCGCCAACATCGGCAGCTGACTCAGCGGCGTCGGCGGTCAGCGCATAGGAGTGCCCAAGAATGCCGGCCACCCCCTTGGCCAGGGCGAGAAACGCATTGGTGACCAGACCCAGCTTGGCGAGTTTCGTCGCGCGTTGCAGTCCGCCGTCGGCCGCGTTCACGGGGAGAGCCGTACCCGCTCCCAGTCGTTGCCGTGGCGGCGGTACTCGATCCGGTCATGCAGGCGCCCGGCGCGCCCCTGCCAGAATTCGACCGTGTCTGGAACGACACGGAAACCACCCCAGTGGAGCGGGAGGGGAATCTCTCGTCCGGCAAACTCTTCGGTCACGCGCGCGACTTCACGCTCCAGTGCCGCGCGATCAGCGATGACCGCGCTCTGGTGCGATGCCCACGCTCCGAGCCGTGACTCCGCCGGCCGAGTGCGGAAGTATGCCAACGAAGTCGCGGCGTCGACACGCTCCACCGCTCCCGTCACCCGCACCTGTCGTTCGAATCCGCTCCAGTAGACGACCAGCGCAGCGCGCGGGTTGGCGTCGAGCTCGCGCCCCTTCCGCGACCGATAGTCGGTGTAGAAAACGAAGCCGGCCGCGTCGACATCCTTGAGCAGCACGATTCGCGCGCTCGGCCGGCCCTGCGCGTCAGCCGTTGCAAGGGTCATCGCATTGGCGTCAATAATGCCGGCGGTGCGCGCCTCGTCGAACCATCCGCGAAATTGCTGCAGCGGATCGGCAACAGTGTCGCCGATCTCGAGCGCGTCGTGGCGATATTCTCGCCGCATCTCCGGAAAGGTCATCAGTCGATCGCCCGGCGCTGCCGTTCGGTTCGCGCCACACAAAAACCGCGGGCGAGATAGTTCGGGAGGGCGGCCGCATGATCGAGCGTGCAGGTGTTGACCGTCACGCGGGCCGGACCAAGCGACCACGCTCGCTCCACCGCCGCCGCGAGCAGCGGCGCTCCCAGCCCCCGGCCGGTGTGCTCCGGGACCAGTCCGAAGTAATTGATGTCGACAGCATCTCCGGTCCGGCGCAGCTCGTAGTATCCGGCAATCGCTTCACCGTGACGCGCAGTCCACAATTCGACGGCGTCGGTGTCGATCGCGCGGTTCCAGTCATCCGCTGTCCACGGCAATCGCTCGACCCAGTGCCACGCTCCGCCGACGCGCCGGTAGAGCGCGGACGCGAGCGCCGGGGCGCCGGCACGCTCGTGACGCAACGCAATCTCCGGCGGGAGGGGGCGATCGCAACGCAAGGCGCCGCGCGACGGCATCTCAAGGAAGGTCACGGTCACGTCGACAACACGCGTCATGCGGGGAGCACCGATCCGGTACACGCGCCGAAGCCGATCGAGACCGCACCATCAGCGGTGCAGCGACCGCGGAACGTCACGTCGTCGCCGTCATCTAGGAACCGGCGGATTTCGCCACCGGGAAGGGTCAACGGATCGCGACCGCGCCAGGTCCGCTCGAGAAGGCAGCCGCGCGAATCGGGCGTCGTGCCGGAGACCGTGCCGCTTCCGAGCAGATCACCCATGTACAGGTTGCATCCGTTGCTGGCGTGATGGGTGATCAGCTGTGCCGGACTCCAGTACATCGCGTCGGCGAAATTGACATGACTGACCAGCATCGGTTCGGTGCCGGCGTCGCGCATCGCGGCGGAACGAAGCGCTGCGGTCAGTTCGATGCTCACCGTCCAGTCACCGGCGACGCGAAGATGATCGAGCGGCTCGGGATCGCCCGCCGGACGTGCCGGCATCGGCCGATGAAACGGAACGAGCGCATCCGCGGTCACCACCCACGGCGAGACGCTGGTGGCGAAGCTCTTGGCGAGAAACGGCCCAAGCGGTTGGTATTCCCATGCCTGGATGTCGCGTGCAGACCAGTCATTCAGCAGGCACATCCCGAAGATCCGGTTGGCCGCAGTCGCCGCGGGAACCGGCGTGCCGAGCGGGTTGCGGCCGCCGATGAAGATTCCCACCTCGAGTTCGTAATCGAGTGACTTGCTCGCGCCAAAGGTGGGCGTCATGTCGCCGGGAGCGGCGGTCTGCCCTCGCGGGCGGCGCACCGGCGTTCCCGACACCACAATTGACGACGCGCGTCCGTGATATCCGATCGGCACCCATTTGTAGTTGGGGAGGAGCGGATTGTCGGGACGGAACATCGATCCGACATTGGTGGCGTGGTGGATCGACGCATAAAAGTCGGTGTAGTCGTACACCTGGAACGGGACCAGAAACTCGAGCGACGATTGCGGCACGAGCGCCGGCCGCAGTCTCTCCTGCCACGCCGGATCGCTGAGTGCGTCGCTCAGCGCGAGGCGAACGGCGCGCCACTCTTCCGGCGGCCGCCCCGCGAAGACGTTCAACGCGGACAGGCCGACGCTCAGCGCGCCAGGTGGAAGATCCTTTCCCCACCCCGCTTCGAGCGCAGCGGGAATCACCAGCGCTTCGTCACCGATCGCGACGACAATGGCGCCGGCGGTGTTGCCGTGCTTGACCCGCGCGAACGGAAGGTTCTGCACCGGAAAATCCGCGTGACCATTGGCGCTCTCGACCCAACTGGTGCGCGCCGGATCGTGTGACCGATCGCCCAGCGTCATGCCACCACGCTCACGCCGAGCTCGTCGACCGGTTCGCGAAAGGAGCATGAACCAAATCCGACGAAGAGTCGATGCGCTTCTCCCAACGCCTCCCAATCGTACTCACGCTCTCGCCAGCGCAGCCCACCTTCGACCCATTCGTACGCATCGCGATCGCGGTCGCCGAGCATCCGTTCGATCACCGACACCTCGCCGCCACGCTCCGCCTCGGCCACCGCAGCGAGAATCGCCGCGAACCCGAACATTTCGTGGCGGGGAGAATTGGTTTCGTAGGTGAGCGCGTAGATACCGGGAAAGGTGTGATGCAGCCCGGCGGTGCACTTGAACCGCAGCCGGGCAGCAACCACGGCGATGATGAAATCCGCCAGATGATGCGCGTCAGGAAAGAGCCCGGGGGTGGTCCCGCCGGTCCGGACCTTGGCGTAGGCGCCCGCATTTGCGATCGCGGCAATCAGTGGCTGGTACGGACCTTCCCTGGGCACTTCGTAATGGCGCAGCAGCGTCTCCGGGATCAAATCATCGGTGCCGACCAGGTCGCCCACCGAACGCACCTTGTATTCGACGGAATCGACGACGAGCCCGCGTTGACCCCAGCGGGCATTGAATCGGCCGATCTCCTCGATCTCGGGCTGGATCACCGCGCCGAGCGTCACCGACAGGTGCCACGGGTCTACCGGATCGAGGTCGATCCCTTCCTCGTCGATCGCGCGCACCATTTCATCCAGCCGTGACGTCGGCACGATGAAACGGCCGAGGAGCCAGCGTTGGTCCGATTGGTGATAGATGTCGTATTGCCGGATCGCGTCGCGCATGCCGCACGCCGCCGGCGGGAACAGCCCGGCGTAGTCGATGATCTCGGTGAAGGCGGCGCGCATCAAAGGCTCCTCGAACGGCGAGCAGGGGACGAGGCGCAAATCTAAGGGCGGATGATCAACCGGGGATTAACAGCAGGTGGGGACACGATTTGCTACCGCGGGACTACTCGTTGGCATACTCCAGCATCGGGATCCGCTTGAGCCGGGCCAGCGCCTGCGCCCGAAGCTGGCAGACTCGCGATTCGGTCACACCGAGCTCGGCAGCGATCTCCCGCAGGGGCCGCTCCTCGAAGTACGACCGTGACACGACCAGCCGCTCGCGGGCAGGGAGCCCGTCCACCGCCGCCATGATCGCTCCGCGCCGCTCGGCATGCTCAAGGGCGCCGAAGACCGCTCCCTCGCCGTCGTCGCCGACCTGGTCCGCGAGATTCCGGCCATTCGGCTCCGGCTCCAGTGACACCGGCCCGGCGTGCGCGGTCCGTTCGCGCCACCGGTGCAGCGTCGTGTTGTCGACTCCGAGGTGCTGGGCGACCTCGCTCGCGGTCGGTGCCCGGCCGGTCCGCTGCTCCAGCTGCGCGACGGCAGAATCGAGGCGGCGCACGTGGGCACGATCGGCGCGCGAGAGGGGGTCTCTGGCCCGCAGCTCGTCGAGGATCGCGCCCCTGATTCGCCGCATCGCGAAGGTCGAGAACGCGAGTCCCCGATCGATATCGAACCCTTCCATTGCCTGCAGCAGGCCGAGCGATCCCGCGGAAACCAGTTCCTCCAGCGACACCGCGTCGCGCACTCGAGGAGCCACTTCGCGGGCGGCGTGGTGGACGAGGCCCAGGTAGCGGCCGAGCAGCTCGCGCCGGGCATCGGGATCGCCCTGGTCACGCCAGCTGCGCCATAGCGCATCGGTGGAGGTCTGGGTCGGTTGATGGACGGGTGACATTGGTGGCGCGGTGCATCGCAAGGTTCAGTCCACCGATCGGTGTGCAAGAAACCCGTGCGGCGGGCCGGCGGTGAAATTTCGACGCATCGCCCCGGTGCAAAGACCCACGAACAGCGGAAACGCAAGCGCCGCCACGAGATGTCTCGGGCGGCGCGGTGCCGCAGCGGTGCATCACCGCCGCGGTAAATACCGTGTGGATCGCGGGCCACGAGATGAACTGCGAAGTGGGTGCGTCATCGCCCCCACATGCGCCCTACTTCAGTTTGGGCCCTTTCGCGCCAGCGACCTGTAGTATTCCTCGACCATCGCCCGGTACTCCGGCGGCACCTGCGCCATCGATCCGAGCGCCGGGGTATTCCCCGCATCGCCGTTGAACTTCCGCCAGACGTTGAACTCAAAGTCTTTCAGTCCGGCGATGATCGACGCCTGCAGCTCGTCGGCGCGCCCCGGATTGGTTTGCTCCTGCAGCCGGTGCAGTTGCCCGATGGCGCGGTCGAGCGGTGCGACATCCACGCCCTGCTGGCTGAGCTGCTTCCGGAGCGCTTCGGCATCCTGCGCACGCACGGCGACCTCGCCGCGGAACTGGCGAATGTCGCCGAAACTACCTGTCGCTCCGCGACCGCGTGCGAGGTTGTTCGGTGCGCCGTTGCCACCGCCAGATCCACTGTTCTGGCCTGACGCCTGGCCAGCTTGTTGCCCGCCCTGGCCACCTTGTTGACCGCCCTGTTGTGAACCCTGCTGACCACCCGGTTGCGAACCCTGTTGACCCTGTTGACCCTGTTGACCGCCCTGCTGTGAACCTTGCTCACCACCCGGTTGGGAACCGCGCTGGCCACCGGGCTGAGCACCTTGCTGACCGCCCTGCGATCCACGCTGGCCGCCCTGTTGTGCGCGTTGCTGACCGGGTTGGCCACCCTGCTGGCCACGTTGCTGCTCGCCGCGGTTTCCCGATTGGCCGTCGCGCGATCCCTGCTGTTGATCGCCCTGTTCACCCGGCAGCTGGTCGCCCTGCGCTCCGGTGGTTCGATTGCGGAGCGACTCGAGCCCGCTGACGAGGTCGTGGGCCCGGTCCAGTGCCATCGACTGAAGCTGATCGCGCGGCGTCGACACACTGCCGCTCGCGGCTGCGAGCCGATGTGCCACACTGTCGAGCGTCTCCCCGATTTCGCGCTCCACTTCGCGCGAGCGATCGGCGGCGTTGTCACGCATCACACCCTTCGAGTAGCCGATCAAATCCGAGAGCTGGCGATTGGTGATCTCGTCGGCGGCCGACTGCGCCGCCGCCGCGGCCTTCGGTTGATCGCGGCGACTCTGCAGCGCCTGCTTGCGAGCATCCAGGCCGAGCTGTGAGACGGCGTTGGCAAGCGCGTCCTTCCGCTGGTCAAGCGCATTCATCTGCTGATCCCGCTGGGGCGACGGCGCCGAGGGGAGTCCAGCGACCGACGACGCGATCTGCTGCTGCTCAGCGCCGAGCGCGTTCGCTCGGCGTGCAAGATCCTGGATCCCCTGTCCTTCGGCTGATGTCTGCGCCCCCGAGAGGTTCCGGGCGGCGTCGCGCAGCCGATCGAGTGCAGCCGCCCCTTGCGGCGTCGAACCGCTGGCGGCCTGCCGCATGGCATCGGCCGCCTCCTGCATCCGTCGCGCGGCGTCGGCGAGTTCGGGCGAATTCTGGTCGCGCGAAAGCTTCTCCAACTGCCGCGCTTGTTCTTCGACCTGACGCGCGAGTTCGCGCTGCGACGATCCCATCGCGCCGCCGCTCGCTGCCGTCGGCGGGCGAATCAACTGCTGCCCCTGCTGACCGCTCGAACCACCCTGTGCTCCCGGTTGCTGCCCACCGCTCTGCCCCTGCTGACCGCCGCCGCTGCCACCACCGCGACCTTGCGCCCCCTGCGCACCTTGTTGCCCACCTTGCTGGCCGCCCGATTGGCCCTGCTGCCCGCCGCGTTGAGCGCCACCCTGCTGCCCACGGCCGGAGTTGCCATTCTGTGCGCCGGCACGCCGGCTCAGTTCGTCGGCCGCGCGCTGTTGCCGCTCGTTCTCCTGTTCCTGGCGGGCGGCGAGTTCCTGCAACTTCTGCTGCACCGAATCGATCGCCTGCTGCGCGTCGGTTGATGGCTGCGTGCGGGGCGTTTCGTACTGATTCTTGAGCTTGTCGGTCTGCAGCTCGAACAGATCGGCGAGATCCTTCGGATCCTGGCTGCCACCCCCACCGCCGCCACCGCCCCCTCCACTCCCGCGCTGAATGGTGATGGTGCGGTACGCGTCATCGGCGGCCTGCAGATGCTGCAGCGCCTTCTCCTGCGCCGGGATCGCGTCGCCCATTGCATGGCGGCCGAGGCCGTCCTCGGCGGGTTTCATCGCAGTGGCGGCGCTGTCGAGTTCGGCTTGCACCAGCACGAACAGCGTGTCCTCGCCTCGCACACCACGCTCGCTGATCTGCGCCGCCTGCGTGGCGACGTCCGTCATCAGCTTCCCCTGCGCAATCGCCAGCGTCGTCGCGTTGGCGCGGCGGTCGCGATCGCCGGTCCTGGCGCTGTCCCGCTGCCAGTTGAACGTTCCCGAGATGATCTGCCGTTGCCGCACGGTGAACTGACCGGGATTCGCCCCACCCCGTCCGCCACCGCCTCCGCCACCAGCGTTGGCGTCGGCGCTCTGATAGTCGAGACCGTAGGGACGGACCTCCATGAAGTAGATGTCGCTCGACGCCGCATTGCCGGCGCCGTCGCGGGCGGTCGCATGGTACGCCACGAGATCGCCGACGTGGAGCGACAGATCCTCGAGCATCACGGTGTGAACCGCGTTGAAGTCGATGCTGCCGTGATGGGTGCTGTCGCTCAGCGGCACGACGTGATCGGCGCCACCGTTCACGGCATAGTGCAGTTCGACGCCCTTCACCCCGTAATCATCAGACGCCCGGATCGATATCGGTACCTCGTCGACCGACATCACCCGCGTATCGTGGCCCGGCTTGTCGATGCGCACCGTCGGAGGATGATCGACCAGCGCTTCAACCGAATGCTGCACCGTACCGGGAACCAGTGTCCCGTTGGCGGCGACCAGGTCGACGCGGTAGAACCCGTCGTGCGCAATGCGGAAGGAGCCTGCGAGCCCGCCGTCGGCGCCGCGAATCAACGGGACCGTACTGCCATCATCGAAATGCAGCGACCCACCGGTCACCGGCAGCGTCGGCGTGATCCGGACGAGTGCGGAGGTCCCGGTCACCGCCACGACGTCGCCGCCATCGCTGATCTTCTGCACCGGCAGCCCGGTGTACGCGGGATAGTGCAGCTCGACGTCAAGCTCCTTCACCGTCGGAAGGTCGGTCACCGTGATGTGATACTGCGGCGAACGGAGGCTCCCCGCGTCGACGTAGTAGATCGTGTTCCGGTTGATGTCGAAGAGGCGAGCAACGAACCCGATGCTCGTCGAGTCGCGGACCATCGCAATCCGCGTCCATTGATCGGAACTGTCGGTCCGGACTACCAGCTCAGCCTGTACGTCGGGGAGCGATCGCACCGCGGCGCGAACATCGAGGGCGGCGCCGCGCGGAATAGAGATGTTTCCCGGCGCGACCGAGAGTGCCGGAATCGCAGCCGCCGCAGCACGCGACCACGGCACGAAGAGGATCTTCGCGATCTCCCGAACGGTGGTCGGCCCTGCCACAACGAGCAGCGCACCGGCGGCGGCGAGTGCCGCGAATCTCGCAACGGCACGGCGCGCGCGCGGCCGTTCGATCGCGGCACCGCGCTCGAGCTGATCGACTGCCGCGATGGCGCGGTCAATCACCCGTGCGGCAAGCGCCGGCGACTTGCCCGCTTCGCTTCCCTCGTGCAGCTGGTACACCGCACTCAGGAAGAGTTGGCGAAGGTCGGGCGCCTGCTCTTCGATGTAGAGCGCGACCTGCTCGTCCGTCGGACGGCGGAACGCGGGAACGATCATCCACCGAACCACTGCAATGGCGAGCAGGAGGTATCCGACGACGCGTGTCGCGACGATGATCGTCGCCGCGGATGACAACGCCGCGCGAAAGCCGAGACCGATGAGAAGTGCCACGATCGCAGCGGCAACGACGACCGGAATCCCTTCGATCACGCGCCGGCGTCGCCAATGGCGCCTGATTTCGGCGACCGCGCTCCGCAGTTCGACGTCCCGCGGGCTCGCGCCCGGAGCTTGATCGAGATCGGTCATCGTCCGCTCCCCTCCGATGTTGGCCCAACCACCGTCGCGGCGGTCCCGCGCCAGCCCGTGCTCGCCACCACCATCTCACCCAGCAAGGCGATCGCCGCCAATATCAGTAATAGACGCCAGATCCGCTGCTGGCGTTCTGCCTCGACCAGCGACGCCGCGCTGCGCTCAGTCGCCTTGATCGAATCCTGACCGACACCGACCATCAACTCGCCCGCGGGCATGGCACCGAGATCGGACTCGCGCGGCGCCGGGTTGACGGCGATCACCTTGATCGGATCACCCGACGGATTGCCGTCGTAGACGGTGTAGAACCCGGCTTCGGTCAGTGTCGTGGCATCGGCCCGCTGGCGACCTTCCGGCCGAACGATCTCCTGCGAGGGAGTCCGGATGACGGGATTTCTCGCGGCAGTCGGCAGCAGCCATGCATCACCCACCGTTCGGGCGAGCGGTGCCGCGGCGTTCCCGGCGGCATACAGTACCATCCCGCGGAGGAACGGAAGGTAGGTCGGCTGGAGGGGGAAATCGCTCGACGTTGCATCGAGGGGCATGGCGGTGACGAGGACACGCCCGGCACCTTCCTGCCGCTCGACCAACGCCGGGAGACCGTCGTCGAACCGCGCGACAACCTGGGCATCGCCCGTAGGAATGAGGCGCGGATATCGAAAGAATCGCGCCGTCCCAAGCGGCGCCGAACCGCCGGCGCGAAACGGCGCGAAGATCGGATGATCGAGTGCCGCGGTGCCGAGCAGGCCGCCACGATCCGCAGTACGGTCGACGAGACCGCGTTCGGTCGCCGGCAGGATCCCCGCGGAGCCGCCGTGTGCCGCCAGACGAGGGCCGGCGGCGACGATCAGGCCACCGCCATCGTGGACCCAGGCGGCAATCGCCGACCCGGCATTCCCCCCGGGCGTGGGCACATCGTAGAGAAAGACCGCCAATGCATCGCGCATCGCGCTGCCGTCGATCGCCTGCGCTGCGCGGCGCTCGATCTTGATCGAGGGATCGTTCCCCGCTTCGAGAGCACGCGTGAGATACAGCATCTCGTCCGCCGGAAGATCCGGCGGCGTGGCGACAATCACCCGGCGGGTGACCTGCGCCGGCACGACGGCCGAGAACGCATCGTCGGCGGTGAGTGAATCGTGATCGATGCTCACGATCAACCGCGCCTCGCCAATCGGCAGCGGCACCGGATCGAAGGTGACGCCGATCGTTCCGTCACGCGGAAGTGTCGCCGGACGAGTCGCCGCCACGCGGCCATTGAGCGTCAGCGTGAGATGTACCGGCCGTGGCATCGGAAGCTCGTGCGCGGCAACCTGCGTCGACACCACGAGCCGGCTGCGCGCGCTGTCGGTGCCGGCAAGGCGCTGCACCGTAATGCCCGTCACGGCGCTGTTGCTGTGAGGTTTCGGAGACGCATTGACCGCGCGCACGGTGACCGCCGGAGGCAGCGTAAGGCCGGTCATGCCGGTCGCACCTGCGCGTTGCAGGTCGGTCACGACATCGATCTCTCCGCCGGTGGCATCGGCTTCCTTGACCAGCACCTCGCGCGCCGCGCGAATCCCCGCACCAAAGCGTGTCCCGCCTGCAGTCGGATGCAGCCGTGACACCGCGGCGAGTGCCGCCGCATGATCGAGCGTCAACGGCTGCTCGACACTCGCCTCATCATCGAACGCAACCACGGCGACCCGGTCGCCGGGACTCAATGCGTTGATCAGCGCCCGCGCCGAGTCCTCGGCCGCGCGCCAAACCGCCAGATGACTCATGCTCATCGAGCGGTCGATCAGTACCACGATCCGGCGCGTGCCGCGCGCCGGCTTCGCATCGGGCCGGGGGCGAAACACCGGCCGCGCAAACGCGAGCACGGCCAGCGCCACGATGGCACACCGCAGCAGCAGCAAGGGAATGTCGGTGATCCGCCGGCGGCGCGCGGTGCTGATCGTCACCCGCTGCAGGAACATCAGCGACGGGAACCGCATCGGCTTCTCCCGCTCGCGCCGCCTGAGGTGCAGGATCAGCGGCACCGCGACCGCCGCCAGCCCGGCGAGCGCCAGCGGAACGAGAAAGAGGAGCGGCATCAGCGCGCCTTGCTCCCCATCAGTCGAAGATCGAGAAAGGTCCGCAGCGACGCATCGAGGGGCCGATCGGTTTCGCTTACTGCGTAGTCGATGTTCTCGCGCCCGAACTCACGCAGCAGCGTGCGCCGATGTTCCTCGAAGATTTCCTGATACTCCTTCCGGAGATCGTCGGGGCGGAGCGGCATCCGCACCCCCGACTCGGCGTCCTCGAAGTTGCCCGGCGCCGTCCATGGCAGGTCGCGCTCGCCGGGATCGATGACGTGAAAGACGATGACGTCGTTGCCGCGCGCGCGCATCCCCGATAATGAGCGCCGGAGCACCGAGGGATCTTCGTAACAGTCCGACACCAGGACCACGATCCCCGATCGCCCGCGCAGCTGCGCCACGCGTTCCATCATCGCCGGGATCTGCCCTTCGCCCTTCGCCTTGACGCGACCGAGCGTGTGCAGCAGAAGGTTGAGGTGTCGCGTTGAGGGCGGCACGATGTCGAGAATGTCGCCGGCGAGGGTCACGAGGCCGACGCGATCGCCCTGTCGCTGCGCCAGCCACGCCAGCGATGCAGTGAGAAACCGGGCGTAGTCGAATTTGGTGTACGACGCCGTGCCGTAATCCATCGAGGCCGACGCATCGAGCGCGAACACGACGTCCGCATTGGTGTCGGCTTCGTACGTCTTGAGGTAGAAGCGGTCGGTCCGGCCGTACACGCGCCAGTCAATCCTGCGCAGATCATCACCCGGCTGGTACGGCCGGTGCTCGGCGAAGTCGAGCGAGAGCCCCGCGCGCGAGGAGCGGTGCAGCCCGTGCAGGAAACCGTCGACGACACTTCGCGCCAGCAGCGAGAGGTCACCGATCTGCCCGAGGATCCGCGGATCGATGAACGATTCCGGCGCCGTGTTGCTCACGAGCGGCTCAGAGCCCCGACTTCGGCAGCGGTACCGCCTCGACCAGCCGGTCCACCAGTTGATCGCTGGTGACGCGCTCCGACTGCGCCTGGAAGTTGCGCAGGAGCCGGTGACGAAGGACCGGTCGCGCCAGCGCACGCACATCGTCGAATGTCACATGGACCCGCCCCTGCAGCAGCGCCCGCGCCTTCGCGCCGAGGATCAGTGCCTGCGCGGCGCGGACACTTGCACCATACGACAGCCATTGCCGGATGAAGTCCGGCGACCCGTCGCCCGGGCGCGTCGCACGCACCAGCTTCACGGCGTACCGCACCACCGCATCAGCCACAGGCACGCGGCGCACGACCTGCTGGTATGCCAGGATCTCCTCGCGCGAGATCACCGGCACGATGGCGTCGGGCGGCACTGTCGTCGTCGACCGCACCACGGCGACCTCATCCTCCTCCGGCGAATACTCCATCACGACCTCGAACATGAAGCGATCGAGCTGCGCCTCCGGAAGCGGATATGTCCCCTCGAGTTCGATCGGATTCTGCGTCGCAAAGACGAAGAACGGCGGCTCGAGCTGGTACGTCTTCCCCTGCACCGTGACGCGCTTCTCCTGCATCGCTTCGAGGAGCGCCGCCTGCGTCTTGGGCGGCGTCCGGTTGATCTCGTCGGCAAGGACGACGTTCGCGAAGATCGGCCCGGCAAGGAACGACAGCTTGCGGTGGCCGGTCACCGGATCATCCTGGATCATGTCCGTTCCCGTGACGTCGGACGGCATCAGGTCCGGCGTGAACTGGATCCGCGAGAAGGAAAGATCGAGCGCCCGCGACAGCGAGTGGATCAGCAGCGTCTTTGCGAGACCGGGGACGCCGACGACGAGACAGTTTCCGCCGGCGAAGAGTGCGATCAACGCCTGCTCCACCACCGCCTGCTGCCCGATAATCACCTTGCTCAGTTCGGTCGCGATCCGGCCCCCTCCGGCATGCAGCCGTTCGGCGAGCGCCGCGTCGTCGAGCCGGTCGGTCTGGGAGGGAGGAGAGGTCAACGTCACGGCCATTCCCTTTCGGTCAGATGTGGCTGCCCTGGATTTCCAGGAGCAGCGATTGCGCCTTCTCGAACGCCGGCGCCTGTTCCAGCACCTGCAGGATCTCGTGGCGCGCGCCGTCCTTGTCGCCCGCGCGGAGAAGGGCGCGGGCGAGTTGATACTGCGCATCGAGCTTGTCCGACGGCCCCATCGCGATGATCGCGCGCCGCTCGACGACCGCGGCGGCATACCGACCGAGCTTCTCGCTCAGGTCGGCGATCTGCTGGTGCAGTTTCTCGTCGTACGGCGAGATCCACTGCTGTCGGCTCAGCGCGTCCAGCGCGCCGGCAGTGTCGTGCGCCTGCAATCGCAGCGTCGCCTCGACCTCGTTCGCATCGGGGGCGGTCTCGTTGTTCATCGTCACCGCATGCACTTCGGTGATCGCCCGCTGGAGGTCGCCCGCGTCGCGGTCGGAGTGACCGAGATACCACGCGGGGCTCTCTGTCCCGTTCTCTTCAGGGAAGAGCTTGAGCGCGGCAACGAATACCGTCCGCGCGGAGTCCTTTGCTCCCGCGTCGAGGAGCGCCCGTGCGTCCTTGACGAGCGAGATGTACTTGCCCGTTGGCGGCGCCATGCCGTTGGACGAGTCAATCGATGCGAACGCGCCGGCATATCGGGCGCGCACCCACTGGTCGAAGTGCTCGTCGAACTGGGCGGGCGTCATCCCCAGCGCCTGCTGCAACACCGCCGGTGTGCCGAGCCCGTCGCCCCATCCCTTGAGCATGGCGCGGATCGCGGCAATCCCGTGTTCGCTCTCGATCATCTCGCACACCAGTGACGCCTCGAAGTAGCTCAGGCCGATCTCCGCGGGAAAGGTCGGCCGCACCAGCCCCTCGTTGATCGCTGTCGCCGTGGGCAGCGCCCTTCCCTTGTACGCCGCGATGAAGTCCGGCGAGACGCGCGCCCCCCACCCGCGACCGGTGCGCCGCTCTTCGAGCACCGACAATCCTTCCGAAAACCACCTCGGCATCCGGTTCCCCGACACGCCGAGGGTGAAGGTATGCGCCAGCTCGTGCAGCGACGTCGATCCGTAGTTCAACTCGCCTGCGTCCTGTGATCGCGGCGAATCGAGCACCAGCACGGTTCCGAAGCTCGCACCCAGCGCTCCCACCCCCGGGAGACCGATGGTGCGCACGGAAAAGTCGGCGTGGCGATTGTAGAACTCGAGCCGGATCGGCGTCGGCGGCGTGTACTCGTAGCGTGCCGCGAAGATGTTGTACGCCGAATCAAGCAGCGGTGCGAGATAGAGCGCGAGGTAGTCGGCTTCATCCGCCGGTGCCACAAATTCGAACCGTCCGGTGGTGACCGTCTTGAACGATCGCAGATTGTCGAGGAGATCGAGGGTGTTCTTGTGCCAGAGATTGTAGGGGTCGATTGCAAACGACCGCTCGAGATTCGCGCGACCGTCGACCATCGCGCCGATCCGGAGCTGATTGTCCGCCAGCACGCCGAGGGCGCGCGCCGACATCGAGTCGATCCGCACCGCCTGCAGCGCCATCGCGATCGCTTCGCGGTAGCGGCGGACCTTCGCCACCGCATCCGCGACGTCGGTATAGAACGTGGCTCCATGCGGCTCCGCTCGTGCCGCGGCCGTCTGCGCCGCGTGCCAGCCGGTCGAATCGCCCCGTAGCCACGCAATCGTGCCGAGCACCGCCCACGCGTCGACCGCGGCGGAATCGAGCGCGATCGCGTGCGACGCAGCCGTGATCGCCGAATCGTACGCTTCGGCATCAAGATGCACCTGCGCCAGCAGCACGTAGGCGGGAGCGTGTGCCGGATCGGCAGCGAGCGCCTTCCGGGCCGCATCGGTTGCATTCGGATCGAAGTTGAATGCCGCATCGCGCGCCAGACCGAGCAGGGCGCGCGGCTCGCTCGGTGCGATCGTCAGGATGGCGCGATAGCTCTCTTCTGCGTCGGCGAAGTTGTACTTGTCGAGGAGCAGGTCGGCTGCGCGAATCTGCGATTCGATGTTGCTGCTGTCACGCGTGGTGGCGCGATCGAATGTCTGCAGCGCGTCATGGAATGCCTGTGGATCACGGCTGCCGAGCACGACGTACGCCCGTCCTGCCGCGATGATGTCGGGCGCCGACCAGGTGGTACCGCCCGCCGTGAATGCCACGGCAATGGCGGTTGCGCGGGCACTGGCGTCATTCCAATCGCCACGCCGCAGCGCCAGTTCCGCCATCGCCGCGTCATCGGTGAGATAGCCCGGTGCCTTCGTCGCGACCGCGCGCTGCGCCAGGGCCGTCGCCTGGTCGATCCTGCCGATCCCGATCAGCGAATCAACCGGATTGACACGATAGCGCAGTCGCTGCCCCGCGAGGGGGCCCGCGACCATCGCCGATAGCGCCGCCACCCCGAGCAGCAGGCGCGTCACGGCCTGGACCCACCCTGCAACTGCTTGATCGTCTGGGTCTTCTGCGCAATCTGCAGCAGGAGATCCTCCAGCTTCGTCGCATAGGCGGTCGAATCAGTCGTCGCCTTCTGGCGGCGGAGCGAGTCCACTCGCGCTTCGAGAATGCGGCGCTCGCCCACCAGTGCGACCACTCTCGGATCGGTGCTCGCAGCCTCGCCCCCAAACGCGATCCCCGCCGCGATCCCGCTGCTATCGACCAGCACCGCGTGCTCGGTGAGGAGATGCCGGGCATTGTCGTACGACTTCGCCACCTGATCGCGCGCCCAGCTGAACGCCTCCGCCACCGAGATCCGGCCGTCCTTGTCGGCGTCGGCATCGGCTGTCGTGAGCGCCTTGACAAAGAACCCCGCGAAGACCGACGCGTTGCGCTCCATCGCCGTCCGCGTCGCGGTGATGATCACCCGGTTGGGTCCGGCGAGGATCGGCGCGAAATCGCCGCTCCCGGTCGCTGTATTGACGAATACGATAGTTGCCTTCGACATCGGCATGAGCCAGGCCGCGTAATCGGTGGCAGTGGGATCGGGACCTGGAAGGTTGACGCTTGACTCGCCAAGTTCGCCACTCCCGTGACCGATCAGGACAATCAGCACCACATCCCCCGGTACCACACGGCGCGCCACCGTGGCGAACGCGGCGTGTACGTTCTCCTTCGTCGCCCGGCCGGTGACGCGCGGATCGCCGGTGGAATCGCCCGCGAGATAGACGAGGTTCGAATCGGCGACGTGCCACTGCGTTCGCGCCGCCTCGTCGATCGCATCCGCTTCGGCCGCGAACTCCCGACCGAACTGCGGTTCGCCGGCAAGACCGGTGATCAATACCACGCGCGTCGTCCCTCCCTGCGCCGCCAACGCGGCGGGAAGCAGGAGCCACGCGACCGCAATCCGACGGATCATGCCAGCCCCCGCCAACGGCGCCAGCTCCAGTCGGCGCCCAGGAGGAGGAGGATCATGATCAGCACCGCAGGCATGTCCCAGAGATCGCGCGACTCGTGCGCGGTGATGCCGCTGTCGGTGAGGACCACATCCTCGGGCAGCTGCGCAATCGCACTCAGCGGATAGTACTTGCCGCCAGTTTCGCTCGCGATCCGCTTGAGCAGCGGCGTCCGCAGTTCGGCGTGATCCATGTCGGCGCCACGCGAATCGGCGAGCATCGCGCCGGCGGGCGCGCGGACCGAATCATTCCCCCGCGCCGCGACCACATTGAACCGGTACATCCCCGGCTCGGTGGCGACGAACCTGCCGGCATAGGTCCCGTCCTGCAGCACGGTTCGATCGAGCGGCACCGTGAATTCCACGCCGGTTGGCGAGGTGACGCTGGCAGTCACCGCCGCGTCGTTGACATCCATATATATGGAGTCGACGACGCGCGCCCGGAGTTCGACAGGCTCGCCCGGCCCGACCTTGTCGGGGACCGCAGCCACCTCGACACGGTCCGCGACCTGGTCGAGATCCCATCGCACCAGCTGCCGCCAGAAATTGTCGTAGGTCGGGTCGTCAATCGGCGTGGCGGGATTCATCTTCCAGATCCAGCTGTCCTGGACGCCGAAGATCGTCGCGATCCCGCGCCCGTAGCGCTGCGTCACCAGAATCGGGCGCACCACTCCCTTGGCGCTCCTCCCGACCAGGAGCGTGTCCGCGCCGGGACGAAGATCGCCGAGCTGGTTGACCGCGGTGAGCGGCGGAAGCGAATCCCACCGCGCGACATTCTGCGCCGGCATGGGGCCGAGCTGGAGCGCCGGATGCACCAGGCCTGCGGCAGTCGGTGCGAGCTTGAGCGTTGCCATCGACGTGTCTGCGACCGGCCGTCCGCCGTGCTCCAGCGTCGCCGGGAGAATGTCGGCCACTGGTGTTCCCGCATAGCCGCCTTCCGCCAGAGCGCTGCGCCCGCCCAGCACGATCAGCGCCCCGCCGCGGCGATCAACAAAGTCGGCGATCATCCGCAGCTGGTCGCCGGTGAAGAACGACGCTTCGACGTCGCCGAGGATCAATGCGCGGTACCTGAAGAGTTCGTCGCGTCGCGTCGGAAAGCCGCCGATCAGCTCGAGCGAATCGCCGACGTTGATCCGCAGGAACTTCCCCTTGGCACTCCGGAGCAGGCCGACGAGCCGCACCGACGAATCGCCGTCGAACGCGCGACGCAGGAAGGCGAACTCCGGTCGCGGCTCCCCTTCGAGGTAGAGGACCCGTTCCACCGGCGGACGGACGCGTATCAGCGCCTGCGCTTCGTTGTTCTCCGTGATCAGTTCGCCCCGCAGCGTCGACACCCGCACCGTGATCGCGTGCGTACCGACGTCGAGCGGCGGCAACCGGAGCGGGACCTGCACCACATCGCGGCCGGACGGGAGCGTGAGCGGCATCGTGGCGACGATATGGCCGTCGGCTTCGGCGGTGATCATCACCGAGTCACCGTTGACGCCGCGCGTGCCGATCGTCGCACTGACCAGCACACCCGACCCCTTGAGCGTCGTCGCCGGCACGTTGAGCCGGTCGATCGACACATCCCGTCCGAACCGCTCCTGGCCGACCCCGACGGTGTAGACCGGAATGTGTCGTGCTCGAAGCCCCACCAGCGCAGTGGTGAGATCGCCCGCCCCGTTGTCCGCGCCATCGCTCACCACCACCACACCGGCGACCGGGACATCGGCCAGCTCGTCGCGCGTCGATTGCAGCGCGGCAGCGATATCGGTACGCGCCCCCGCGCCGCGCAACGCCGACGCATCGGTGAGCGTTCCCGCATCCGCACCGAACCGAAAGAAGCGGACGGCGAACTTGTCAGAAAGGTGTTTGACCAGTGTCGTTGAATCGGCGAAAGCCTCCTGCTCCGCACTCAGTCGTGTCTCCGCTCCCACGTCGGGGATGCGCATGCTCCGCGAATCGTCAAGCACGACCGCAAGCACGTTCCGCTCCGGAACTGCGCTCGTCAATGCCAGCGCCGGTCGCAACAGGCACCCGGTGATCACCAGGAAGCAGGCGAGCCGGAGCGCACCGAGAACGATGCGGTCGACGCCGCGGGTACCGCGAATGCCGCGCGCCGCCAGAAAGACGACGGCCGCGGCAAGCGCCGCGCCGATCCCCAGGACCAGCGCGGGAACCACAGGGGCAAGGACCAGTTCGCCGCGCTGGAACACGCGCGGCGGATACTTGAAGAGGAAGATGAATATCTGCTGGAAAATCGATGTCACGACGATTCCGGCATGGGGACTCGGCTCGTTGGACGGTCGCCGGATCGGGCCCGATCGCGGCAAGTTCCGGACAGCTGAATGGTAACCCTACGCGAGCGGCGGGCGGGACGTTGCTGCAACCGGCACCCGGGCCTGGGAAGCCCGGGTTTGCTGCGTGGCTATTCGCTTCGCATCACGCTCGACGGCGAGACGCGAATCGCGCGGACGGCGGGGATGGCGCTTCCGGCGACGACCATGCCGACACAGAGGACGACTGCGACGATGAAGGTCGGCGCATCGAACGGTTCGACGCCGGCCAGGATGCTCGACATGATCCGCCCCGCCGCATACCCGGCGAAGGCGCCGGGGATGATGCCCGCCAGTGCCAATCCTCCCCCTTGCGAGAGGATCATGGTGACGATCTGGCGCGGGCGGGCGCCAAGCGCCATGCGGACCGCCATTTCCTGCCGGCGCTGCGACACCGCGAAGGCGAGCAATCCGTGCAGGCCGATCCCGGCGAGGAGGAACGCGATCGCGGCGAACGCGATCAGCACACGCACCTGCACCTCTCGCGACGCCGTCTGGCTCGCCACGATCGCCGAGAGGGGCTCGACGTCGGTCACTGATTGCGACGGATCGACCTCGCGCACGATGCGCCGGACCATCGGCACCAGCGCGGCCGGCGGGAGCGTCGACCGGATCGCAAGATCCTTCGGCGCATAGAACATCATCGAGCTGTCCTGCATCTGCGCGTACGGCAGATAGACCTGCGGCTCGGCCACCCGTTCAGGGCCGCGCGTGCGCACCTCCCTCGCGATGCCGACGACGGTGCGGTCGGCGAAGGCGATGTTGAACCGCTGCCCGATCGGATCGCGCCCCGGCCAGAGTTCCTTGGCGAACGATTCACTCACCACCGCCGTGTTGGGTGCGGTGTGTCCATCGGCGTCGCTGAGTCTGCGTCCGCGCATCAGGCGGATCTGCATCGCATCGAAATAGCCCGGGGTGATATATCGCAATGAGGCGTGATGGGTGACTGTGTCGGGCGACGCGCTCGCCTTCCAGATTCCGCCTCCCATCTTCATCGGCAGGAACGACGTGTAACCTGCGGCCGTCACGCCGGGGATCGCCCGGGTCTCTTCCAGGACACGCTGATAGAAGGCGCTCCGCCGATCGACGCTCCAGTAGCGGAAATAGGGGAGCTCGGTTCGCAACGTGAGGACCTGCTCCTGACGAAATCCTGGATCGACTGCGCGGACCCGCAGCATGGCGCGAAACAGCAGTCCCGCCGAAACGAGCAGCACCACTGACGCCGCGACCTCGACGACCACGAGCGTCGCACGCAACCTCGACCGCCTGCCGCCGCCACTCCGGACATCATCGCGCAACCCCTCGAACGACGATCCACGACCGACGCGGACCGCCGGGATCACGCCAAAGCCGATCCCTGTGACCACGGAGAGCAACGCCGCAACGGCGAGAACGCGCAGGTCGACCGTCGGTAGCTGCGTCATCGGCAACCCGTCTGGAACGAGTTGGTTGAGTAGCGGAAGCGCAACGAAGGCGAGCCCGACTCCGAGCGCTCCTCCGGCGATCGCCAGCATCAGGCTTTCGGTCAGCAGCTGGCGAATCAGACGTTCGCGCCCCGCGCCGAGGGCGGCTCGCACCGCGATCTCACGGCGCCGCGCCAGCGCACGCACCAGGAGAAGCGACGCGAGATTGGCGCAGGTGATCAGCAGGACGCAGAGAGCCGCACCGCAGAGCGCTTCGAGCAGCGAACGATTCCGCGATGCTGTCGAGAAGGCATACGTGTCGCGCAACGACATGACATTCGCGCCGATCGATCCGTCAGCCTGCGGATAGAGCCGCGCCAGATCCCCCGCAACGCGGTCCATGTCACGCTGCGCCTGGCCGACCGTCCGCCCCGCCTTGAGCCGCGCCACGACGTAGAACCAGTTGTTGGTCCGATCGGTGTCGGTCGCTTCAGTCACATCCATCGGCGCCCAGAGCCGGACGGTGCGGTCGGGAAAGGCGAACGAACGCGGCATGACGCCGGCCACGGTCACCGGGCCGCCGTTGATGGTGATCGACCGCCCCACGACGTGCGGATCGGCACCGAAATCGCTCTGCCAGAGACCGTAGCTGAGCACTGCGACGCGTGCGCCCCGCAACACTTCCTCAGCCGACGGGAGTCGACCAAGGTACGGAGCGACGCCGAGGATATCGAGGAGCGGGCCGCGCACCGATGCGACCGAGATTTGATCCGGTGCCGCGCCGCCGAGCATCGGCCACGATTGCAGGTTGTAGGCACCGATCGCGTCGAACGACGTCGATTGCCGCTCCCAGTCCGCGACGTTCGCCGGCGATGGCTGCAGCATCGAGTATTCCGGCGGCCGCTCCCACACTGTGACGAGCCGATCGGCATTGGGAAAGGGCAACGGGCGCAGGAAGACGTAATCGGCGACCGAGAATGCCGCGGCATTGGCACCCACACCGAGCGCAATGACGACGACCGCCGTGACGGCGAACGCCGGCGCGTTGCGCAGCGAGCGAAATCCCTGCCGGAGATCCTGCTTCAGGAGGTCCCAGTGCACCGCTAGCGCGCTCGCGACCACATCAAGCATCGTGCCGATCCAGAACCACGCGACGCCGAAGACTCCGCTCGTCGCCGCGCGGCGCTCGGCTACCATCCCCAGGAGTTCGCCACCGTACTCGTGCCGGAACGAGACCGGGTACAGCCGCAGCAGCGCGCGGTAGAACCACATCAGGCGCGCTCGGTGGTCAATCCCTGCAACCGTGCCATCCTGACCAGGCTCAGCAGCCGGCGCGCCTCGGCCTTGGCGACTTTTGTCCCGAACGGCGTGATGGCGTAGTAGCGTCGCCGCTCGTCATCGAATTCGCGGGCAGGGCGCGTCGCCGTTTCGCGAATCACCCCCTGCTCCAGCATCCGCTGGATGGTGCGATAGAGCGTGCCCGGCGAGAGCTTGATCTCGCCGCCGGTCCGCTCGGCGACATCCTGGATGATGGCGTATCCGTGAAGTTCGCCGGGTGCGACCGACATCAGGATCTGGAAGGTGGCCGGGGACAATGGCAGGAGGCGGTCGACAGCGTCGTGGGTCATGGGCCGGAATATATCCATGATGGATATATCGTCAATGGGTATATCCGTCCGGAAGTGATGCGCGGCTCAGCCGCCCCGCGCGATCCGGTACAGCGTCCAGACGTGGGTCCGTTCCTCCCAGTGGGTCACGTCGAAATGGAGCATCCACGACGGGAGCGAGCGGTGCGCCAGCTCGAGGCGCATGCCGGGGGCTGTGGGCGGAACGATTCCGTTCACCGGAAGGAAGAGGTCACCGTCGCGCGGGTGAACGCGCGCGCTGTCGGCGAGCGTCAACGAGCTGTCGACCGGGACGATGGTGACGAGCGGCGCACGATAGACATCGAGGTGGAGGCGGGCGAAGGCGTACGGGCTGTCGCCCTGAACGTACAGCGTCGTCGGCCGGTGCCTCGCGTAGTCGTAGAGGTACCGCCACGTCGTGACGCCGTTGTCGGCGGCGCGCGTGCCGACAAAGAGGAGTGCCGCGAAATCGACGACTGCGAGGGCGCCGAGTCCAACCTTTAACATCCGGCTCGCCCTCACGGCACGCCCCAGATGCTGCCAGCCGACGACCGCGAGAAAGAGGAGCGGGAACGCCATCGGAAAGAGGAATCGCAGCTCCTTGTGGCTCACCGCAATGTGCCCCACGACGAACGCGACGAACGCCCACGTGATCAGATGGTCGCGCGCGCGATAGATCCCGACAGCGGCGAGAACGATGAGCGGGATCGCGATCACCGGGATCGCGTGGTTCATGACCTGCGGGAAGTACCACCACCAGGGTGCGACGCCGAAGCTGGCCGCTGCACCGTGAATGATGTTCGACGCGAAGTACCTCCATGGGGTGAAGACCAGATTGCCGTAGAACCACCAGTCCACCACAGTGCCCATGGCAATCGCCGCCACACCTCCCGCAACGAGAGCGCCGATCCTGGCCCACCCGAATCGGCCGCGGATCAGTACCCAGAGACCAACGCCGGCAAGCGCGAATCCCATCTGGAACCGGAAGACGAACGAGAGGCCCAGGGCGAATCCCGCTGTGATGTAGTCCCGCACGCGAGTCTCGGAGCGCTCGGACGAGTCGAGCGGCAGCAACGACAGGCCAAAGAGGAACGACAGCGCCGACCAGTTCTCCGACGAAAATCGGACGCTCAGGAAGGGCATGAACCAGAGGAGGAACGACGCACCCAGGAGTAATCGCGACCCCGACTCGCCGAGAACACCGGTCAGTCGCCGCGACATTCGCACGAAGACCCACACGGCGAGCCATGCGCTGAGGAGGCGCAGCAGGAGCGCCCAGATGAATGGATTTGAGATGCCGACAGCACGCGCTGCACGCATCACGACTAGCGCAATCGTCGGCTGGAGAGTGGGGCGGATCTGCTGGGGAAATTCCCAGGGAAGGTCGGCCGCCGGGGTCTGGCCAAGCTTGTAGTTGGCGAACTCGAGCAGCTGGAAATGCTCGTCAGGGTGGTAGAACCCTTCGCTGCAGTATGCCGTGATGGTGTAGATGACCAGCCCGAGAATGATCAGCGCCCGGTGTGACAGACGAGTTGGCTGGATCAGAGTGAGCTCCGGGGGCGGCACGTCCGGGAGATCGGGCGGGGCAGATCAATCTACCCCCGCCGTCGTGCAAATCGGTGATGATCGAACGTTACCTGCTCGAACCAATTCCGTGGCACTGCACAATTGTTTCGGAAATTGCCGCCGATAGCTTTGGCAGCGCGGTTCTCCGCACTCACGCCCTGTGCACCAATCATATCGAGGCTCTCAATGCGACTTCCCTTCCGCCGCACGGCGCTCGTCCTCGCCCTCGGCCTGATCGCAAGTGCATGCAGCGACACGCCACCCAGCGCACCGGGCATCACCCGGACGTCAGCGACGCCGGCACACCTGATTGCACCGCCGTCGATCGTGATCTCACAGATCTACGGCGGCGGCGGAAACTCGGGGGCCACGCTCACCAATGATTTCATCGAGATCTTCAATCCCGGTGCGGCGACGGTCACCATCGACGGGTGGAGTGTGCAGTACGCTTCCGCGGCAGGAACGTCGTGGCAGGTCACCAACATCGTCTCCGGGTCGATCCCGGCGGGCGGCTACTTCCTGGTGCAGGAGTCGAAGGGCGCCAACGGGACCCAGGCGCTTCCGACGCCCGACGTGAGCGGAACGATCGCGATGAGCGCGACGGCGGGTAAGGTCGCAGTCGTCTCGTCGACGACGGCACTCACCGGCGCATGTCCGACGACGGCGATTGATCTGGTCTCGTTCGGCACGACTGCGAGCAACTGCGGCGCCAACACCACGGCGACCTTGACCAACACCACTGCGGCGTTCCGCGGCAACAGCGGCTGCGCCTACACGCAGGATCTTTCCGTCGATTTCACCACCGGCGCCCCGGCACCGCGCAACAGTGCATCACCGGTAAATATCTGTCCCGACCAGGTTCCGGTTGGCCCACTCGATCATGTCAAGCTCACCGGACCGACGACCGTCGCTCCCGGCGCCACGATCCAGCTGGTGGCAACGCCGCAGGATGTCAACAATCAGACCGTGACCACCGCGACGGTGGCCTGGGGGACAAGCGATGGGACGATCGCCACGGTCAACCAAAGCGGTAACGTCACCGGCGTCGCAGCCAACGTGAATCCGGCGACAATCACTGCGACGGCAACCGACAACGGAATCACCAGGTTCGCGACGCTGGGAGTCACCGTGGCAACGCCGGGAATCGGCTTCATCGACGTCAGCAGTTCGTCGACATCGTTCCCGCCAGGTTTCCAGACCCAGCTCTTCGCCACCGCGCGCGTGTCGTCCGGCGGCACAGTGGTACCGGCGACCTTCACCTTCACCGCCGTCGATCCGACGCTCGCCACGATTGCCACCGTCGAAGGGACCGGCATCATCAGCGGCGTCGCAGCACCAGCTGACGGCACGACGCGCCCCGGCTTCATGATCACCGCGACGCCAACCGGCGGCGGCACGCCATTCTCGTTCACCACTCATTCGATCGCCATCGAGACGCCGCACCCGGCGCCGCTGTCGATCTACGCCACCAACGACGAATTCGGCGATCCGACTGCGGCATCGGCGAGCACACCCGACGACTTCCTCATCACCCGACCGCAATACACCATCTCGTACAACCAGTCGCGCGGCACGCCGAACTGGGTATCGTATGAACTCGATGCGCGGCAGATGGTGGCGGGGCAGGATCGCTGCAACTGCTTCACCGCCGATCCGCTCCTCCCGGTTGCGAAGCAGATCCTCACGTCGGACTATACCAACGGCGGCTTCGATCGCGGGCACATGACGCGCTCCGCCGACCGCACTGCCGGCAACACCGACAACGCGGCGACGTTCTATCTCACCAACGTCGTGCCACAGACCGCCGACCTGAACGAAGGAGTCTGGGCGCAGTTCGAGGACGCGATCGCCGATTCCGCCGAAGCGGGGCGCGCGGTCTATATCATCACCGGCCCGATCTTCTCGCCCGGCCACTCGCTCACCTTCCTCAAGGGCGAAGGGAAAGTCGCGATCCCCGACAGCACCTGGAAGGTGGTCCTGATCGGTCCCCGGCCGAACGGCGTGCCATTCACGCACGGCAGCATCCAGACCTGGGATAACGTCGCCGGGCTCACGATTCTGGCGGTCAACATGCCGAACATCGCCGGCGTTCGCAGCGACCCGTGGCAGAAGTACCTGACCACCGTCGACAGGATCGAAGCGTCAACCGGGCAGAACTATCTCTCGCTGCTCGGCCAACCGTTCCAGGACGCGCTCGAAGCCGGCGATCACGCACCGGTCGCGGCGTTCTCGGCCACCGGAACTCGCAACGAAGGTTCCTCGCTCACCTTCGACGCCTCCGCGAGCACCGATCCCGATCTTGGCCGCACCGACCTCGGACGGACCGAAGCGCTCACGTATCTGTGGGCCTTCGGCGACGGATCGACCGCGAGCGGGAAGGTTGTCAACAAGGCGTATGCCGACAACGGTTCGTACACCGCCACGCTCACGGTGAGCGACGCATTCGGGTGGCAAAAGAGCACCGCGCAGACGATCGTGATCGCGAACGTGACGCCGACGGTCACCCTCGCTGCGACGACGCCCCTCTCGATTCTCTCGGGCGATGCGGTGAGTGTCAGCGGTGGCTTCGCCGATCCCGGCGCCGACGCGCCGTGGCACGCGGTGCTCGACTGGGCCAATGGCACGACGATACCGTCGACACTCTCGGCAGCGGGCGCGGCGGTCGTAACCGGAACGTCGACCTTCGACGCCATCGGCAGTCACACCATCACTCTCTCGGTCACGGACAAGGACGGCGCCACCGGCTCGCAAGGCGTCACCGTGACGGTGGCACGCCGCCCCGTCACCGCCGATGCCACCCCGTCGTCATTCGACATCACTGATCCCGGCAATGGCGACATCAAGATCACGCTGCATTCCGACAGTCACGTCGACGTGTCGACGCTGAATCTTTCGTCGGTGATGATCGGGTCGGTTGGGCTGGGCGGGAAGAAGGTCAAGGTGCACTCCGAACCGCACGACGCCGGGACGATCGTGTTGCGGTTCGCGCGGAAGGATCTGGTCGATGCCGGCGTGGTGACGAGCAGCACCACCGAGCTGGTCGTCACTGGAACGTTGAGCAACGGGATCGAGATCGTCTCACACGTTCCATTCGGCGCGGAATGACGCACCGCGCGATTGCTGGTGGCCCCGCCGCCGCTAGCTTTCGCGCATGCGGAAAGCAGTTCTTGCAGCCCTGATCCCGTTCGCCTTCTCTCCCGCCGCGCGCGCGCAGCGCTCGGTGGGGGTGCAAGGAAGCACTCCACCCGCCGCGGCGTCGGCGTGCCGGGGAACGTTGACGGGAACCGTCCCGACGCCGTTCACCTGCACCGCCGCCTTCGCGCCGCGCCCCGGCATGCCGATTGGTGCTATCGTGTTCAATGGTACAGTGGAAGACACCAGGCGCCCGGTGATGATTTCGGTGAGCGTCCTCTTTGGCGAACAGCTCAAGGAGGGGAGTTACACCGAGGCATCGACCACGGCGGTGCGGTCGTTCTCGATCATGGCCGCTGAAGGAACGCGTCCCGCGTCGGCGTGGGTCGGGGCGTCGGGAACGGGTGATGTTCCTGCAGCCGGGAAGTTCGAGCTCAATATCTCCTCGCTCCTCCAGGAGACCTCACCGCAAGGACGCCCCGAGTACATCGCGCACGGGACGCTGGTCGCGACCCTCCCTGCGGCGCCGGCGAGCGCCAGTCACAATCGCGCGACGCTCAAGATCACTTTCTGAACGGCTTCGGGGCACCGTCGGTGTAGGGAGCGTGGGCGTCGCGGCCGGGCGGCGTGCCCGGGAGCTGGCCCGTCAGCGTGACGTTCCCATTCAATGCAACGAGCTTGATCTGCGGCCCACCGCCATTCAGGACCCGATGTTCGGTTCGCGACGCACTATCTCGCGGCGGCGTGAAGTAGTTCGCGCGCGACGGTACCCCGTCGATGTTCGCGACATCAAAGCCGCCGGTCTTCGACGTTGTGAGGGAAGCCCAGGCATCGAGGACCTGGCCCCGATGCGCTTCAGCATCAATGGTGGCCTTGGTGTCGGCCGGAAATGCGAGCTGGACATTCCCGTTGCGGGCGAGAACGTTCACTGGTGACCTGAGCACGAACGCCGGATCCGACTGTGACGTACCGAGCGAAATCCACACCTGACCGTCCCGGTTTTCAATGAGCGTCGGCCCGGTCGCCTGAAAGACTGACACCCGGCCTTTCTTCATCGTGATGGTCAGCCCACCGGCAAAACGCTGGACCGCGACGCTTCCGTCCGCAGCGTCGATCTGCAACTCGGCGAGATCCGCCGGAATCGCGACCACCAGGTCGGTGTGATGCTCATGCGCGATCGAATCCGGGATGTCGAGACGAAGTTCGAATGCTCCGGGACCGCGTTCAGCAGTTATCCAGGTCAATGGCGAAGCTGTTGATCCAAACTGCCACGTCCATGGCAGCGTCGAACTGAACCACTCGATTGAATCGTTCAGCGCGGCGATAACCCGGATTGAAGCCCCGGTCGTCGATACCCGGAGTGCCTGATTCGGAGCGGAGTGTCGAGGCACTCCGCTCACGCGGGCGTGAGCCATGTCGGCCAGGCACCTGATGTCCACGGAATCGCCAGTACAGCGCCGGACCGGACCGGCCAGCCCTTGCACCAATTGACCGTTTCCACGGTGCGCCATCAGCGCCATCGTCGACGCGCCGACAACCGCCACGAACGCATTCCCTCGCATGATCCGCCGCCCTTCCCTGTAGGTCTGTCGCTTCAAAACCCCGCCACCTGCTGCGCCTCGAGCCGCACCGTCGAATCGAGATCGCGCCGGCCGAGAAATCGCTCCACGATTCGCGCACGCACCGCCGCGTTGAGCCGCTGCACGCTCCGCAGCATCTCTGTCTGCACGAACGGCGATCGCTCCGCGCCGAATGACCGCCGCGCCGCCTCGGCGAGCGCCGCCGGCGTCGCGATCCGCCCCAGCGCCGCCGCCGCCGCCACGCGCACGTTGGTGTTCGAATCCGCGAGCAGCGCATGAATCAGCGCGGTGACGACCGAGTCGTCTCCCAGCTTCGAATTCCCGGCATTGTTCACCGCCTCGAACCGTCCCGGCGCCGGCAGCGTCGCCAGCGCCTTGGAGAGCTCCGCCCGCAGCGCGGCAATCTCCCCTTCCCGCCGGTTCCGGTCGATCCACCACCCCGCCACCACCGCGACGAAGAGCGCCGCAGCCATCGAGACGATGATCCAGTTGCCGATCGACCGCCGGGTCCCTGACTCTGCCGCCAATCGCCGATGGAACTCCGCGGCCAGCCCCGGCGTCACCGGGAGCGGTGGCAGATCGTGCAGCGCGTCGAGGAGCTGCTGGTCGCTCTCCGACAGGAATGATTCGTCAGTCATCGTGTGTCTCCTGCGAGCGTTGCCCACTCGCGTTTGAGCGCCCTGAGCGCGCGGTGGACGCGGACCCGTGCCGCCCCCTCGCTGCACCCCAGGGCAAGCGCCAGATCGCGATGCGACAACCCCTCCATTCCGCGGAGGAGGAGGACTTCGCGATGGGCAAAAGGGAGCGCCGCGAGGGCGCGATCGAGCTGTTGCCGGTCTTCGCCGACGATCAGCGTATCAAGCGCCGACGGATTGTCGTCGGCCCAGTCATCAGGCTCCGGCGAGGTCGGCTTCTGGCGGCGGAAATGGGTCGCCGCCGTGTTGCGGGCGATCCGGAAGAGCCAGGCGAGGAAGTCCCGCGACGGGTCGAAGCGAGACCGGTACTTGAGGATCCGGAGGAAGACTTCCTGGACCAGGTCGTCGGCGGCATCCCGGTCGCCGGTGAGCCTGGCGAGGAACGAATGGACTCGGGGGTGATGCCGGACGAAGAGCGCCTCCAGGGCGATGGTCTTCCCGCCCTGCAGCTCCCGCATCAGATCGCGATCCGATTCCTCTACCAATGCCGTCATCGCCGGTGCACACCGAACCTATGTCCGGATTGTTACCACGCGCGCTCTGTGGAAAAGTTCGAACGCACCTGTGAGCGTGATTTTAGCGGTGTGGACAAACGCTGCAATCGATCGAAGCCACCATGAAGTCGCTTCGATATCACCTGATCCAACCTACACGGCACCAATATCTTACGACGCTATCGCCGGCAGGCCACTTCATGTAAAGGATGAGCGTTTTTCAACACTCGCGGCCATGTTGGGGACGTTGGTCCTTGTTGGAAAACCCGATCGCTCTCAGACCTTCCTGCCGATGATCCCTTCCAGCTGCGCCTTCGCCAATAGATAGGAGTACCTCGCCTGCACCGCAGCCCCCTGCGCCGAGAGGAGTTGCTGCTGCGCGGTGAGAACATCGGTGATCGTCGAGACGCCGGTCCGGTACTGGTCGGTCGCGATCCGGAGGTTGAGCTCCCCGGTAGTAACCGACGCCTGGGTGACAGCGATCGTCTCTTCAGCGGTCGACAGCGCCGCGAAGACCTGGTTGACCTGCGCCGCGAGGAAGTTCCGTTGGTCGGCAAGTTCCACTTCGGCGTCGGTCACCTCGATCGACGCCTCTTCCACCTGGGTCTCACGCTGGAGCGAAGTCCAGGGACTGAAGGAGAAGCCGAGGTTAAGGCTCCGGCGCGGCGTGAGGGTGAAATTGTTTTCCTGGTTCGCCGTCCAGTTGTCGCCGGCCGAGACCGCGATCGTCGGGAAATAGGTCGACTTCGCTGATTTGTACGCCTCATGCGCCGCGGTCACGTTCGCGGCGAGGCTCCTGAGGCTCGGCGCCGACGCCATCACCTCAAGGCGCACGGCGGCGGTGTCGACCGGAGGGGGAAGGCGGTAGAACGTCGAATCATCGAGCGCAGCGACCCGGCCCGGCATCCCGACGAGCCGCCCGAGATTGCTCTCCCCGTTCACCAGATTCGACTGCGCCTGCAGGACGCCGAGCTTCGACTGGAGGTAGGTCCCCTGCGCCGTGAGCGAATCGGAGAGCCGCCCCGATCCCGCGTGCAGTTTCGCCGTCGCCAGCTTGAGCTGCGCCTCGGCCGATGCCACGTTGCTCTGCGCCACGACCACCAGCTGCTGGTCGGCAAGTGCAGCGAAGAACGCCTGCGTCGCACCGTAGTCGCTGGCGAAAATCGTGCTGGTGAGCGACGCGTTGGCCGCGGCTTCGAGCGCCCGCTGCCGCCGCAACTGATAGGTGCGCATGAACCCATCAAAGATCGTGTATGTCGCGTTGAGCCCGAATGAATAGGAGAAGGTGCTCTGGTTGCCGCTGATCAGCTCCGAGGTCACCGGGTCGAGGCGTGCCTGTCCCGACGAAAGGAGGAGGTTCGCGCCTGGCGTGAGTGTGAGCGCCGGGATGTACTGCCAGAGCGCGGACCGGGTCTCGAGTTGGGCGGCCCGTGTTGATCCCTGGGCAGTGACCACGGTTGGCGACGCCGCGCGCGCCAGCCGGATCGCCTGTTCGAGCGTCACCGCCTGGACCGGTTGCTGCGCATCAACGTGGCCGGCGGCGATCATCCCGAGCAGCACGGCGCCCGCAATTCGTCCTCTCCAACTCATCAAGCGCTCCTCCTCGCGTTCGACCGCGCCAATCCCATCAGCATCGCCGGCATGACGAACATCACTCCGAGCGTGCCGGCAATCGTTCCGCCTGCGGTCGCGAGCGCGATCGCTCCGAAGATCGAATCGGACTTGGTGCCGACCGCCATCGGAATCAGCGACGCCAGCGTCGTCAGCGTCACCAGCACGATCATCGTGACGCGATCGGTCGCGGCGTGGAGCGCGTCGCCGAAGGTGAGCCACGTTCCACTGCGGCGCGATTGCAGCGCGGCGTCGATCAGGAGGATCGAATGATTGACCGCGAGCCCGACGACGAGGATCACGCCGACCGCCGCCTGCCTGGTGAACGCCGTATGGGTGAACCAGAACGCCGCGATCACTCCGCCGAGCGCCATCGGCAGCGCCAGGAGGACCATAGCCGCCGCCCACACCGAGTTGAAGACGATGGCGACGGCGAGGAGGACCAGGATGATGCCGAGCGCGAAGACCCGGTTGAGCCCCTTGGCGGACTCGTCTGCCTGGTAGTTGTAGGTCTCGTCGGCGACAGTATATCCCGGCGGCGTGGTGATTGAATTCATGAACGCCTTGTGCACCCGGTCGGCAAGCTTCTGCGGTCCGCGGAAATCGTAGGTCAGCGTCCGGACGTACTGCTGGTCGCGCCGATCGATCTCCGAAAGTCCCACCACTTCGCCGACGGTGCTCACGTCGCCGATCCGCGTCGGAACGCCGCGCGGATTCGACACCAGCGCGTCCGACAGCTGCCCGATATCTCGCTCGCTTGCCCCTGCCGCACGGAGCAAGACCTCCACTTCGTCGTCGCCCTCCTGCAGCGTGGTCGAGCCAGAAATGCCCCTGATCTGCCGTGATACGCTGTTCGAATAGTCCTGCGCCGATGCGCCGATCCGGCCGAGTGCGGTACGGTCGGGGGCGAGTGATACGCTCACTGCGTGCTCGCTGCCGTACGAATTGCCACCGTTCACGTCGACGTCGCGCACCCGCGGGATCCGCTCGAGTCGCGCCTTGAGGTCGAGCGCCATCTGCAGCACACCTTCGTACGAGTAGCCGAGGATCGTAATCCGCCGCGACACTGAGCCGCTCCCGCCCGACGAACTGTAGAATCCCGGCCCTTCCGGCTTCGAGACAGAGACATTGTCCGTACCGCCAACGAGCACCGCACGTTCGGTGAGCTTGTCCGATACCACCCACGGCGCATCCGACGCGCTCCCCTCTGCGGTGAATTCGACGTTCACATTGCCGTTCCGCCGATTTCCAGTCGACCGGACCAGCGCCACCCCCGGCTGTCCCACCGCATCGGCTTCGAGCTCGGAGATGATGTGTTCCACCGCCGCAGGATCTGATCCCCGCGGAAAACCGACGCTCGCGGTGATCGTCGTTCTCGGTGCGCCGAAGTCGCGCCCCCAGTCGACGCGCGGCACCTTCTTGATGAACCCCCAGGTCAGCACCGCGAGCGCCACGACTGTGAGGCCGAGGGTCAGGTACCTCCAGCGAAGCGTCGCCGCGACCATCCGTTCGTAGAGCCTGCCGAGACGTGGCCAGCCGAGCGCGCGTCCTTCTTCCCCTCTGCCGACTGCGGGGACGAAGACCAGCGATGTCCCGACCGACCAGAAGAGCGCCAGCGCAAAGGCGATCGCGAACGGCGCGAACGCGGCGCGCGTGTTTCCCTGCAGATAGAGAAATGGAAGGAGGACGACCGTCGTGGTGAGGGTCGAACCGAGTACCGCCGGCGCAATCCGCGCACCGGCATCGGCGCGGCCATCGGGTGTGTTCCGTGCCGCACGCAGCCGTTCCACCACCACGAGCCCATTCTGGACCAGGATGCCGACCCCCATGCCGAGGCCGGCGAGGGTCAGCAGGTTCGCGGGGATGTGCATCAGGTAGAGCGACAGCGCCGCCCCCGCGATGGCGACAGCGGCACTTCCGATCACCAGCAGCGCGCGCGGCCCACTCCGGAGGGAGAGCAGCAGGACGAGAAAGACCGACGCAAAGGCGATCGCGCCGCGGGTGACCAGGTCGTCGAGTTCGTGGGCGAGATCCTCGCTCTCATCGCTGTTGACCCTGAGCCGCACGCCGGGCGGAACGAGCGCCTTCAGACCCGGAAGCGCTGCGCGGGCGAGCGCCGCGGTCCTGATCGCATCGGCGCCGGGCTCGCGGTAGAGCGAGATCGACACGGCGGTCTGGCCATTCAGTCGATAGAACTGGCCGTTGGCATCTTCCTCGGGGCGAATCGCCGCCACCTGTCCCAGCGAGAACGTTCTCCCTCCCGGCGCGATGACTGGAAGGCGCGCCAGGTCCGCGACCAGATGTGGCTGATCGTGGATCGATACGCTCATCGCGAGCGAACCGCGGCGGATCTCGCCGAGCGCCTGGACCTGCCTGGCGCTCGCCAGCGCAGTGCTCAGCGCGGTCGGCTGGATGTTGAGCTGATGCAGCAGGGTTGGATCGTACTCGACCGTGATCCGGTTGTCGGCGCCGCCGTTCTCATTCACGCCGGCAATGCCGGGAATGCTCGACAGCTTCGGTTCGAGAATGTCGCGAACGACGCGCGCCAGCGCCCCAGGCGTGTACGGTCCGACAACGTTCACTTCAAGCAGTGGTTGTTGCTGCAGATCTTTCGGTACCCAGTTGGACACCGACACATTCGCCTGCGCCGGAAGGTCCCGCTTCAGCGTCTGGATTCGTTCGAGGATGCCAAGGCGCGCCAGAGTAATGTCGGCGCCGGGATCGAGGTCGACGGTGACCGTCGAAGCACCCTCCTCGGAGGTCGACGAGGTACGCCGTACACCACGAACACCCTGGACCACGCCCTCGATCGGCGCGGTGAGGTACGTCTCGATCAATTCCGGCGAGGCACCCGGGAACGATGCGTTGACCTGCAGCCGAGGGAATTCGATGGTGCTGCGCGTCGCCAGCGGAAGCTTGCCGAACGCCACGGCACCCGACACGAAGATCCCGGCTGCAATCGCCCAGAGGACGGCGGGACGATGTGCCGCCCAGCGAATCATGCCGGCTCCGCCACCGATGCGACGGCCACCGTCTTCCGCGCCTTGCTCCGTTCGATCATCGCATACAGAGCCGGCATCAGGAAGAAGGTCACCGCGAGCTGCGTCACCGACCCACCGAGCACCGCGGCGCCGAGCGGCTGGTAGAGGGCGCCGCCACTGCCGAGGTTGAGGACGAGCGGGATGACGCCGGCGATTGCGGTGAACGTCGTCATCGTGATGGCGCGGAGTCGCTTGTGTCCGCCGCGAAGGACCGCTTCATCGATCGGATAGCCGAGGTCGCGGTAGCGGTGGATCGCGTCAAGCTTGACGACCGCTTCGTTGTCGGCCATCCCGATCATCACCACTATACCAATCAATGAGACAGCGTTGAGCGACTGCCCGGTAAGCCAGAGGAGGATCACGCTCCCCGCGCCGGCGATCGGTACGGTGGTCATGATGATCAGCGGCGAGGTGAATGAGGAGAACTCACCGGCGAGGACGAGGAACATCAGCGCCGCGGAGAGAACGGCGACGAGGGAGAGCTGCTTCGTCGTCTTGCGCTGCTCCTGGTCGGCGCCGGTGATCTGCCATTCCACCCCCGGCGCGAGAGTGAGCTTCGAGACCGCCTTGTCGACGGCGTCCGACGCGCGCGCCGTGCCGCCGCGTTCGACCACCGCCTCGACGACGGAGACCGGCCGCTGGTCGACGCGGACCACTTCCACCGGTGCACGCGTCTCCTCGACGGAGACGAGTTCGCCGAGAGGAACACCCTGCACCGTCGACGCGAGCGCCGTCTGAAGATTCTCGTTGGCACTCCCGGCGTAGCGGACCCGGATCGGTGTGCGACGATCGGTCTCACGGAGGTCGCTCGCCTGCACCCCGCCCAGCGCGCCTTGCAGCGAGTTGAGTACCGCGCTGATCGGGAGCCCTCGGCGCGCGATCCGGTCGCGCAGCAGCGACACCTCCATGATCGGCTCGGTCCCGGTGAAGGCGTCGCGCACATCGGCGAGGTCGGGGACCGTAGCGACCGCGGCACGCACCTGGGCTGCCGCGCGCTCTGCATCGCCATCCTTCTGCGCGGAGACCTCGACACGAACGGTGCGCCCTTCACGCCCGATCAGCGAACCAAACTCCGATTGCCCGGCGAGGTCGATCGCCAGCGCGCCCTGCGCGAGATCGGGGACCGCTCGGCGCAGGCGGTCCGCGAACGCCGGCGCGTTGGTTCCGTGGGGGACCGGAAAGACGAACATCGCCGTCGCCGGCGAGCCGGGCTCTGCGCCGCTCAGCACTTCCTCGTCGCTCGCCGACCCGATCCTGGCGTAGGTGCCGACGCTGCCGAGCGATGCGGCGGCCGCCTGCAGCCGCCCCGCCTGACGAATCGTCTCCTCGATCGCAGTCGCCGGCGGGAGGCGCAGTTCTGCGGTCACGCTCCCCTCGTCGACCTGCGGCAGGATCTCGCGCGGCAGGTGGACGAGGAGATAAACGGTGAACGCGACGCATACCACCGCCATCGCTATCACGCGTCCCGGATAGCGGAGCGACCAGGTGAGGCCCACTTCGTAGACCCGCGTGAGCCGGAACCCGACGCGGTCGAGAAAGGAGGCATTAGCCGGAAGCGCGTGCATGTGTGGCTGGTGCGCCATTTCGGGGCGCCAGCGTTCGTCGGCGTGGTCCTCGGCGTTGGCCTTGTCATCCCGAGCGACCGGCCCTGAGCCTGTCGAAGGGCGAGGGACCGGGTCGCTCTTCTTCCGCCCCCACAATGTCAGCACCGGCATCAGCGTCAGCGCCAGCACCAGCGACGCCATCAGCGTCACCACCACCGAAATCGACAGGTCACGAAAGAGCGCCGCCGACAGCCCCTGCACGAAGACGATCGGCCCGAAGACGAGCGCAGTGGTGAGCGTCCCGGCGATCAGTGGCGCCGCAACTTCGTCAGTCGCGACGCGTGCCGATTCGCGCGTCCCTTCGCCGAGATCGCGACCCCGCTCGGTCGCCTCGGCCACCACGATACTGTTGTCGACCAACATCCCGACGGCGAGTGCGAGTCCGCCGAGGGAGAAGATGTTGATCGTGACATGGAAGAGCTGCATCAGCGTGAGCGACACGAAGACCGACAGCGGCACCATCACGCCGATCGCGAGCGACATCCGCACGTCGCGCAGGAAGAGGACGATGATCAGGATCGAGAGGATCCCGCCGACGACGATCTCCTGCCAGAGGTTGGAGAGTGCCGCGCTGACGAACTTTGCCTGCGCCGCGACGATGCGGACGTGTACATCGGGGAACTGCTTCGCCAAGAGATCGAGGGTCTTCTGCAATTCTGCCGTGACGGCGACGGTATTGGAACCGGCGTCCTTGTAGACAACGAGCCCGATCGCGGCCTTCCCGTCGAGGCGCACCACGGTGCGCGGGTCGGCACTCGCCGGAGTCACCGTGGCGATATCGGAGAGCTTGATCCCCTGCGCCGCCGGGCCGACCGGGACGTCGCGGATCTGCGCCGGGTCCTGCAATTCGGTGAGCGTTCGCACCGAAAAACGGAACTGGCCGCGGCGCACGGTGCCGCCATTGTCGATCGCATTGGCGTTGCTGATCGCGGTGGCGACGTCGTCGGGGGTGATTCCCAGCGCTCGGGCGCGATCGGGATCGACATCGACGCGGATTTCGTCGGTCGGGTCACCGACGACCGCGACGCTCGCGACGCCGGCGATCTGCTCGAGGCGCCGAGCGTGGACATCCTGGCCGGTGCGCGCGATGGCGCGGAGGTCACCGGGACCGGTGAGCGCCAGGACTGCGATCGGCCGCTCACCGGGGTCCGAGGTCAGCAGCGTCGGCCGGTCGACGCCGGTGGGAAACGATGTGGATGCGTTGTCGAGGTGCTCGCGCACGGCGAGGACCGTCTTCGCCATGTCGGTCCCCCACGCGAACTGCAGCGTGGTGTTGTCCTCGCCGTTGCGACTGACCGAGCGCATGCCGGTGAGGCCGGGAATCGCGCCGATCGCCTTCTCGATCGGTTCGGCAACGAAGCGCGACACCTCTTCGGCAGCGGCTCCCTTATATACGGTGCGCACCGCGAGCACCGGCAGCGTGACGTCGGGGAGGAGCGACACCGGCATCTGCGAAATCGACACCGCGCCCAGGAGGACGAGGGTCATCGTGGCGGCGATGGTGGTGACGGGGCGGCGGAGCGCCGCGGAGCTCAGCGACATGTGAGCGGGGCCGTCAGGGCGTGTCGCCGGTGCGCTTCTTGATGAGCTGGATCGGCGCCTGGTGCGTGAGCGTCAGCTGGCCGTCGGTGAGGACGATGTCGCCCGGTTTGAGCGGGATCTGGCCGCTGGCGCTGTCGGGAAGGATTTCGGTGTCGATACCGTTGCTGCGCCCGGCATTCACATAGACCCACTGCGCCTGGCCGTTCTGCGCCACGAAGACGAGCGGCCGATTGTCGCGTTCGATCACGGCGCGCGCGGGGACGAGAATCCGGTTCGGCAACCGGTTCGCCTCGAGCTTGATGTCGGCGTACATCCCGGGGCGGAGCGTGCCGTCGCCGGCGATCCGGATGATCGCGCGCCCCGCACGGGTCACGGTGTCGACAAGCGGCAGCAGTGCTGCGATGGTGCCGCGCACCGGCTTGTCGGGAAATGCGGCGATGGTGACCCACGCTTCGCCGCCGACGCGAAGGAGCGGGAGATCGTGCTCGAGGACCTGCGCTTCGACACGGAGGTCTTTCATGTCGACAACAGTGGCGATGTCGGCGCCGGCGGAGATGTGATCGCCGACTGCAACTGATACGTTTTCGATCACGCCGTCGAACGGCGCGGTGATCACGGCGTGCTGGCGTGCCAGCGTCGCCTTGTCGAGGGCGACCTGCGCGCCGTCGACGCCGGTCGATGCGCGGACGAAGGCGCGCCGCTCGGGACGGATCTGTCCCTCGACGGTGGAATCGGTGTAGACCTGCGTGTTGTAGTTCACGATGTCGGCGTTGAGCGACGCCTGCGCAGCGCGCACATCGAGGTCGAGCGGTGTCGGATCGAGCTTGGCGAGGATCTCGTTGCGGGTGACATGGTCGCCGGCGCGGATCGGCACTGCCTGCACCGTTCCGGTCGCCTCGGCCTTCACATCGGTGCGGGCGTCGGTGCGGATCTGCCCGGTGGCGTTGACGGTGAGGACGAGGTCGCCCTTGCGCACCGGCTCGCCGACGACGGGAAGGGCGAGGGTGCTGCCGGCCTTGGAGGAATCGACGGCGGCGGTGATCGGATCGCCGGTGGTTGAATCGTTCGCCTTCGACTTGCACGACGTCAGGGTCGCGGCGGTGGCGAGCGTGGCGGCGATGGCGGCGTGCGGGAATCGCGAACCGATCATGGGACCTCGAAACGGGCGCAGTGACGGCGCAGCGTGAAGCGCGGCGCACGCGCCGAGCTCTGGCGGCGTCGACGGTATTCGCTGGAATCGCTGGTATCTGATAGATCGGTCGGAACGGCGCGGGATGCAAGGGGGAGAGACGCGCCGATCCAGCGATCGGTACTACATACTGCAATAGAGGATCCCGTCGACCCATCCAGGCGGTGTTGCATCGCCGATTCCTGCCACGCATGCATATGATGAGCCCTTGGCGAGCGCCGTCCCCACCCAGCCTCGCCGGCTGGTGGCCAGCACGCGCACGTCCGCCACTGGCGATGCTGCGAGCCCGAGCGAATCATCCGTCGACACATAGTGTCCGGCGCGGTCCTTCACCCGCTCGGCGGCCATCAGCGCCCGGAAGAGTGCGGAACGAGTGGCTGCGGCAGTCGGCGCAACCGGCGGCACCGGAGACGCACATGCCTCATGGGGCGCAGGGCGTTGCAGTGGCCGTGCCAGCGAAAAAAACTCGATCCGGTCGAGCGAGTCACTCGCCGAGACACCGAGAATGCCGGTCTCCGTGACCCTGAGCGGAGTAAACCCGACCGGCAGTTCGCTCTGGGCAATCCGCCGGCCATCGGCGGATGCTATCGCAAATACATGCCCTGCCAGCGGTGCGGACCAGAACAATGATCCATCCTGCAGCGCAACGCGAACGGTGGTATCCGGGTAATGCGAGGCGAGTTGCCGGACGCAGGCGATCGCAGGAGCGTCCTCGACGCGTGACATAGTGCGGTTGACAAAGATTAGCCGACGGGACTGACTCCACTGATCCCCCTTCTGCATTACTCCCATCGGCGCGCCGGTCTTGCCATACCATTGCGTAGAACTCGTCGCAGGATCGTGCGCGCCCACAGAATCGCCGCTGGCAACGAGCTCAATGGTGACCGACTTTGCCTGAGCGCCTCCATCGATCGCGGTGCGGCGCACCAACGCTCCGCTCCGGCGATAGACCCGGACCTCTCGCGGCATCGAGTACGCGATGGCAACCAGATCATTCCCGAGAAGTGCAGCATCGCTCACGCCGCTCGCGCTCGGCACGCCCCCCTTGGCGGAGGCGATGATCGACCACTGCGGATGCGTGGCGACCTTCCAGCTGGGTTGCTGCGCATCAAGCGACCCGAGATGGGTCCCCATGAGCATTCCAGCTGATGCGACGAATCGAACTCTGTTCATCGGGCTGCCTCCCTCACGCCGTTGCCGTCACCACGAATGAAACCACCGGTAGGCACCCAGTCGCATCCGGTTGGGGATACCACATACGAGTAAACGACCGATCGGACGCGATTCTGGCTGTTGACTTGTCGCGCCAGGACGCTCACCGTGTCGCCCCGAAAGAACGGGATCGGCGTGACATCTGTTTCAACCGGAAGTTCTGCGTCGACACACGCGTGATTGCCGTCCGGCGCGAGGAGTGCCAAATACGTTCGAAACGCGCCGTATCGGCCGCCATGCCCGGCGGTACCGAGCATTTCCATGTCGACGTAGGCGATGAGGTAATTCCCGTCCGCCTGCCGATTGAGACCAGCTGACGCCGATGCCAGCACCTGATTCGCATCGGTGGGTCGAAGCTTCTGTTGCCGCGCAACAAGATCGTCTGGCTGGCCCCGCCGCCGGGCTGCCGGGATCGGAACGCTTCCCAACCACGCCCCGGCCGAATCCACAAAGTCGAGGCCGATTTCACCCGGCAGCAGCATCGCGAAGCCGGCGTCGTGAGGTGCAAGTTCCGAGACGCCATACCCCATGAGCACGCCTGAGGCTCCGCGAAATCTCGTCGGCATCCGACCGATTGCATGAACGGAGTCGTGGGTCCATACCCATCGCCCCGCAATCCCCTCGGTCATGTGGAGGGCGAAGTACACAGTGTCGCCTTCGACCTGCCAGTCCTGACCAATGTCCTGCGCAGGTAGCGCTACCATTCGGTCAAAGCCGCCGGTCGACGCATCGAACACCTCCATTGCGTGCCGATTGACATCGACCACCGCCAGCAGCGAGTCGTGGGCGACCAGATGCAGCGGTCCGGGAAGCTGGAATTCCCCGGGCCCACTCCCCGGCTTGCCAACGACACCAGCGAAGGCGCCGTTGCCACGAAAGTGCAGGACTCTCCGCGATTGCATGTCATTGACGAAATAGTCGCCGCGACCCGAATGCGCGACAAAGGCCGTGTACGCACCAAGCGGCATGGAGTCAGGGTCCTGCAGGACAACCGAATCGACCAGAGTGACCGTTGCGCCACGGCTGGATTTCGGCACTCGACGAATATGCGAGTCACCGTGGCACCCCATCACGACCACCACGGCGACCACGGTACGAAGACGCATTGCGTGATCCAGGAGGAAGTTCCAGCGCTGGTGTCGGAGAAACCCGGGTGTCACAACATAGCAACCAACCGCCTGGCGCACACCTCGAGCGAGGTGTGCGCCAGGCCATCTACTTACTGAAAGCAGTTGCACTTGCAGTCCGGATTGGTCTCGCATCCGGCGAGGTCCCAATCACAGACCCATACGCAGTCCTGAAATCCGAACACACCGACCCAGTGAGTTTGCCGTGTGGTATCGGCGTGCGCCCGCGGCATGTGGCCCGCACCAAACACCAACATCGCTGCGACCGCCGCTGCGCCGAACCATCCGCTGCTCTTACGTGTCATTGCGTCCTCCGGGAATGGGGTTGGATGAATCACCAACGGGGGGAAGGTGGAACAACTGGCGGAGAAACGGTCGCGCTTCCGAGACCGTGACCGGTTTCGCAAAATGTCCACGGACGAATGGCAGTACTGCAGGTGAATCACTATGGATGACCAATGAGCGTCCTGCGATCACTGCGTCCGGAACCTCATGCTGAAGCGCCAGTTGCCGGCGTTCATAGTCCGTTGGCGGCCTCGACAGCACGAAAGCGACCGCCCCGGGATGCCGACGGCGCGCTTGCAGCAGGGAGTAGAGCGGACGATCGCAGCTGAGGCAGTCAGCCGGATCGACGACGACGATCGCGAACGCATCCGTATCGGTAACCACGGCCTGGAGCACTCGCCCATCGACCAGCCGCGTGCTTGCCACCGATCGCGACCGTCCGCAAGACCACGCAGCACACACCACGGCCGCCCCGAGTGCAATTTTCCGCAGCGCTGATTGTGATCGCATGGTAGCAGATTCGGAAAGGATTGCAAATCATGCAATACTCCAACTTTGCAATGCCCCAGTTGGTCTCTTCCCTATGGCCGGGGCTGGCGCGGTCCAATCGTCGGTCCCATACTAGATCGAGCCCATTTCAGCCCGGGTCATGGAGGAGCCGATGGTTGTCAACGGCCGGCGCGCTCAAATCGAGGGGAGTCCAATTATGCGTAACTTGCGCACGGAGGAATTGCCACATCTGCCAATGTGGTTGACATGCGATGAACTCAACTATGTATGCGACCAGCTTAACTGCATGACTCATCAGCAACGTCGCATTTTCGCGCACTACGCGGCGTTTTACGTCGCAAAGGAAATTGCCGAAGCATTGGGCCTATCAAGCACCACGGTCCGACGGTATACGGCGGCGATGGTCAAACGGGCCCCGGGGTGCAGCGGAGTACGAGGCCTGATGCAAAACGCGCTTAGACTTCTGGTCGCCCGTAATCACGATGAATTCGACGCAACTTGCTGAAACAAGCAGACAACGGCTATCGCAGATGCAGTTGAACCGACTCTCGCTGATTGCGTTCCGCGCCGCGACAATGGTAACGCTCGCCAACCCTGTCACCGCCGCCCAACACGCCACGCCGCCGCTCCAAGGCTTCTGGCATCGCACCTCGCTGCAATGCGCGCCCGGCGCCTCGGCCGCGTGCCACTCGCTGAAACTTCCACTCGACGCCGATCTCGCCATCGCAATCACCGGCGACACCGTCGTGACGACGCGCCCTGATCGCGATGCCGTCTTCGCGGCGACGGTGGCCGCCGATACCCTTGTCATCGATTCGCGACGAAGCCATTGGCTCGCCGGACATCGCGGCTACTCCGCTCCCACGATATCCGTTGGTCCTTTGGCCCACACTGAGCGCGACGATACCACGTACCATGTCTATCGTGGCTCAAATCGATCCGCGCCAGCATTTTCGCAATCGGGCGCGCAATGGACCGTTTCCGCCGATGGCCGGACGTTGACCTGCCGGCAGGAATACTTCAATGACGGCGCCAGTGTCGTGGTGGTGCAGAGGTATCACCGGTCGGCGTGACCGGAATCGATCTTTGCCTATGCTCATCCCCTCGCGCGCGATATATTGCACCCCACTTCCCCACCCAATCCGGCAGGTTCGTTGACCGATCTCCGATCGCGCGTTCAAGAGTCGCTGGCGGGGAGCTATACCCTCGAGCACGAGCTCGGCGGCGGCGGGATGTCCCGCGTCTTCGTCGCCCAGGAAAACCGCCTCGAACGCCGGGTGGTGGTCAAGGTCCTCTCCCCCGAACTCGCCGCCGGGATGTCGCTGCCGCGGTTCGAGCGCGAGATCCGCGTCGCCGCCTCGCTGCAGCAGGCCAACATCGTCCAGGTCCTCGCCGCAGGCGACATCGACGGGCTGCCGTACTACACGATGCCCTACATCGAGGGCGAATCGCTTCGCGCCCGCCTCGGCCGCGGCGCGCTGTCGATCGCCGAGATCGTCAGCATCCTCCGCGACGTGTCGCGCGCGCTGGTCTACGCCCACGAGCGCGGCGTGGTCCATCGCGACATCAAGCCCGACAATGTCCTGCTCTCCGGGCACACTGCGGTCGTCACCGATTTCGGCATTGCCAAGGCAATCAGCGCCGCCCAGACCGGCGGCGATCGCCCCGATGGCGGGGTTGCGCAGGCGACGCTCACCCAGCTCGGCACCGCCATCGGCACCCCGGCGTACATGGCGCCGGAACAGGCCGCCGGCGATCCGTCGACCGACCATCGCGCCGATATCTACGCCTTCGGCTGCATGGCGTACGAGCTGATCGCGAGCCGGCCGCCGTTCCCGAACCTCCCGCCGCACAAGCTCGTCTTCGCGCACATGAGCGAAGCACCGCAGCCGGTCGGCGAACTCCGCGCCGATTGCCCGCCGGCGCTCGCCGCGCTGGTGATGCAGTGTCTCGCGAAGGATCCTATCCAGCGCCCGGCGAATGCCACCGAGCTGCTCCATCGCCTCGATGCGGTGGCATCGACATCCGGTACCGGCGGCGCCCTCCCGGCGATCCTGATCGGCGGGCCGAGGACGATCTGGCGCGCGCTGGGGATTTATGCCCTCGCGTTCGTCGCGGTCGCGATTCTCGCTCGTGCGGCGATCATCGCGATCGGTCTCCCCGACTGGGTCTTCACCGGCGCCCTCATCGTGATGGCGCTGGGACTCCCCGTGGTCCTCTTCACCGCGTACACCCAGGTCATCGCGCGCCGAGCAGCGACCGCGACGCCGACCTTCACCCCCGGCGGCACACAGGCCGCAGCACCGCAGGGAACGATGGCGACGCTCGCGATCAAGGCGAGCCCGCACCTCTCGTGGCAGCGCACCGCACGCGGCGGGATGATCGCCGTCGGTGTCTTCGTGCTGCTCGTCGCCGGCTTCATGACACTCCGCGCCCTCGGCATCGGCCCCGCAGGGTCGCTCCTCGCTGCCGGGAAGTTTGCTGCCAACGACAAGATCGTCGTCGCCGCATTCGACTCGCCCGGCGCCGATTCGTCACTCGGATCGACGATCGCCGAAGCGGTTCGGACCACGCTCTCCGAGAGCCGCGCGCTGCACGTCATACCGACCACGACGATCGTCTCGACACTCGAACAGATGAAGCGCCCCGACACCGCGCGTGTCGACTTCGCCACGGCGCGCGAGATCGCCCAGCGCAACGGTGCCAAGGCGGTCGTCGCCGGAACGATCGTCCCGGCTGGAAGCGGCTACGTCATCACGATACGGCTCGTCGCGGCCGAGAGCGGCAATGAGCTCGCGTCGTTCAGCGAATCGGCCAACAACACCGGCGACCTGATTCCCGCGGTCGATCGGGTGACCAAGTCGCTCCGTCGCAAGATCGGTGAATCGCTCAAGTCGGTGCGCGAGTCGCCACCGCTCCAGCAGGTGACGACGGCGTCGATTGGCGCCCTCCGCAGCTACGCCGCGGCGATGCGCACCAACGATGTGGTCGGCGACTACCCGGCCGCGATCCGTCAATTCCACGACGCCATTCAGCAGGACAGCAACTTCGCGATGGCCTGGGTGCAGCTCGCCTATTCGCTGCAGACCCTTGGCGGCGCCGCCAACATCGCGGCAACCCACGCCGCTCTCACCACTGCCTTCCGACTGCGCGACCGGCTGCCTGAGCGGGAGCGGTACAACGTCGAGGGTGGCTATTACCTCGACGTCCCGAATGATCGCGCCAAGGCGATCGTCGCCCTCCGTCGCGCAGTGGAGCTCGACTCCACCAACGACGACGCGGCGAATACCCTTGCCGTGACACTCGGTGAAACGCGTGACACCGGTGCCATCGCGGCGTACCGGCTCGCGTTGCGATCTGACTCGGCCGACGGCACGATCCTCTACAACCTCGCGACGGAGTTCTCCCAGATCGGGCACCACTCGGGGGTCGATTCGATATTGGCGCTCCTTGCCAGCCGGCATGTGCCGTTTCCAACCGGCCCGATCCGATTCCCCGAATACTGGCAGCGGCGACAGTACGATTCGGCAGGGCTTGTCGCCCGTGCCGGCGTCGATTCCGCATCTCCGTTCCGCGTGGCGACGTCACTGGGCGGACTGAGCCAGCTCGCGTCGGTGGAAGGGCGCCTGCACGACGCCGAGCGACTGTATGCTCAATCGAATGCCGGCAAGGCACGCGCGCGCGGCGATACCGTCAGTCCATACCAGGTGGCGTACGTCCAGGCGCTCTACGATGGAATTGACCGTCGAGACGTTCCGCGCGGTCTCGCCGACCTCGACTCCACGATGCGCGCAACCCCTGTGGGTTCCACTCCGGTCGCCACTGACCAGAGCAATTGGGCGGCGCTGGCGTACGGCCTTCTGGGAAACGCCACCAGAGCGCGCGAGATACTCAACCAGCATGAGGCTCGGCTCGATACACTGGCGCGCCGTCAGCAAACGGTGATGTCGGCGCGGGTACGTGGAACGATCGCGATGGCCGAGGGGAAGACCGACAGCGCCGTCAGCTGGTTCCGTCGCGGTGACGTCGAGGCCGATGGGTTGCCGACCGGCAAGTGCGAGGTCTGCACGCCGTACCTGATCGGCCTCGCGTTCGATCACGGTCACCAGGCCGACTCCGCGCGGAAGTACTGGACCCAGTTCGTCGAGATGAACGGCAATGGCCGCATCAGCGCCGACCCGTATTTTTTGGCCCCGACGCTCTACCGTCTCGGCGAGCTCTACCAGCAGGCGGGAGACTCGAAGCACGCCATCGGGTATTACAGTCGGTTTGCTGATCTCTGGGCGAAGGCCGACCCGGACCTGCAACCGCAGGTCGCCAAGGCGCGTGCACAGGTGGCGGAGTTGCTCAAGGCGAAGGGATAGCCGCAGGAATCGCAGCGAGAACTACTGTCGCGCGAATCTCGCCCGATACAGATCGATGAACCAGTAGCCGCCCTGCGTCTCGCGCAGCTCATAGACGGTGCTGTCGTCGACGAACCCTCGGAGCGGACGGTCGATCCGCGCAGTCAGCAGCAGATCACCGGTGTGACTATCGAGCAACTGGATGATTCCGTCGTACGAACCGATGTGATAGAGATCGTCAGGACGCGTCGGCTTCGCATCGGCAGCGGTTTGATCCGCGCGCCAATCCGCTGCCGCCACATCGTACAATCCCCAGAGCACACCATCCTTCGTTTCGCGCACGCCGTGCATCTGCGGGAATGGCCGCTCGGCGCGGTCGCCTGCGTCGACCACTCGGTTGAATCGCGCGGTGTCGTACGGTGTGAACCAGTCGGGTGATCGGTCGATCGATCGTTCCAGCGTGCCGTCGACGTTCCAGAGTTCGAAATGCAGCTTGTAGTAGAGCGGTGCTGCCCAGAAGGTGTGCGCTTCATTCCCCGGGCCGAGGGCGTAATAGCGGCCGTGGCCGTGCGGATCGCGTGGCGCCGAGGTTCCGATCCACCGGCGATCGCTGCCGTTCGAATCGATCACCACCAGCGGCTGTTCCTCGTAGAACGCGTTCGCCACCACCACGCCATCATCGGGGAGAGTGACGCCGCGGTTGAGCAGCCACGGTTTCGCCGTGCGCGCGGTCGTCTCACGCATCGAGCTTCCATCGAGCCATCCGAGCCGGTCGCCGGCCCCCAGGAGGAGGACGCGGTCGCCATGCCAGTGATAGGCACCCCGCACCAGCTGGTTTTCGCCGGGTCCCTGACCGCGACGGCCAATCGCCCGGGCCGGCGCGCCGACCGAATCGAAGAGCGCCGCGACGCCGTCGACGACGGTCGGTGCCACGATGTATCGCCCATCATCGAGTCGCGTGAGAAAGGCTCGGCGATCGAGGAGGATCGAATCCGACGGCGAGCCGAGCGTGCCAATTCGCGTGAGTGCAAGGGTGCAGTCGACGCAGGTCACTCCGCGCTCGATCACGGTGGCGCCGATCGCCGATTCGTACCCCGCGCTCGGCGCGGCCGCGTTGCGGCAGCCGGTAGCGAGGAGCGCGAGTGCGGCGGTGCGAGCCGCCGAAGCGTGCGTCACTAGTTGGGGCAAGCCTGGTGGATTTCGCACCCCGCCTGCGCCGGAGATCCGTGGCAGCCGAGGTTGTCGCCGATGCAGGTGCGGCACTCGGAGCCGGTGGGAGTGCTGCTGAAGTAATGGACGATATCCTCTTCGTCGATGCAGTGCCCGTAGGTCCCAGTCTCTTCGGCCTTGACTCGCGCCGACCGGATCATCGCAGCGCCAGCCAGTACAGTGATTGCTGCCAGAATCTGCCTTGTTCGCATCGAGATATCCTCCTGTCGTGGTTTGCCATGGAGCGGGGTCTCAGAGAGGTATCGGGCGCGCCGCCCCAGTACGAGACACCATAAGGGACGTGCAGTATCAGGAGGGGTGGCACAAGGGGGGGGCGCAGTCGCGCCCTCTGTGCCAGGGGGGCCGGCGGCCCCTCAGGTTGAAAGTCGCGCAACTGTTACCGGGTAAATGCCCGACACCGCGGTCCGGGACGGTATACTCTGCGGCTCGAAGTGAACGGCCGACCGGGGGGACGGATGCCGGACGACGACTCGCTCGACGGCTTGGAACCGGGGTTCGATCCTGCCGACCACTGGTGGGCGTGGCGACGTATCACACTGTGGTCAGATGAACGACTCGAAGCGAAGATCGTGTCATTGCGCGCGGCGTCCCTGCAGACCACGGATCAGACTTCGCTGCTCGCCTTTCTGGAAGATGCGTGGCGCTCCCGCCAGCAGCCGCGGCACCCGCGATACGTGCGCTAGATCTGCTGTTCGTTATCTCAAATAATATCCGTGGCGGCAGGAGTCCCGAGTCGTGCGGGTTCGTGTCGGTCTCCCGCCGAACCGATCTTTGCGATGCCAGCGCCGGAGAGTGCGCCCCAGAAGGCGAACCGAGGGATTGTCGCAATTGCAAGTGCAATCCATACGGTCGCTACTGGCGAGATCACGCTCGCTGTGATTCCCGCGAGGCATGCGCCGGCCAGCGCGCCTGCGATCATGCCATACGCTGCCCCGCGCAACGTCGTCAGCTGCGACTCGGGGCGGCGGCGCTCAGCAAATGACACGAATGCGCTGAACAAGAGTCCCACGGTGAATCCGACGATTGCGGTAGCGATGGTGAACAGGAGGAAGACGACTCCCCACCAGGGACTGTGGTGTGGCCATCTGACGGAAACGATTCCGATCCATCCGGCGGCATGCAGGACGACTTCCCCTAGCACCCAGGAGATTCCCCAGATTGAGGCGACGCGCCAGCCGGCGATGATCCGTCGTGCAAGCCCGGGTGTACCGAGCCGCGCGGGCGGTGGCGGCGAATCCGAACGCGCCAATCTCACTGCGCGACCCCGACCCAATCAGTGAGCGGAACTTCCCGTGTTCCGAGAGTCCCCTTCGACCGGCCGAGCAATTCATTGAGCGACACGCGATTGGCAGCGAAGCCGGATAGGTCGTCGGCCTTTACGCGGAGGGTGAACGCGCGCTCGCCGGTGCGGGCGCAGAAGCTGCCGGAGCCATTCAGCATTTCATCACTCTTCAGTGTCACGTCGATGCGAAAGCCGAATTGCGGAGTGCCGTGCTGTACGGTGTTGCCGATCGAGCGGAGGAGTGGCGCGATCCCCTCGCGCACCAGCGTTCCAACCCTCGTTGGAAGTGCATCGGTGCATGCGTAGGTCGGCTCGCCGGTCCGGAGGGCGAGATAGCGGACGCCATCGAGCGTGTCGACGCGAATGGTGTCGCCGGGGGTGTATCTCCGGAGGACGCGGCGAAGTTCGTGGCGCGCCAGTGTATCGCCCGCGGCGGCGGCGGCGCCGAGGAGCCGATCGATGGCGAGGTCTTCAGCGGCGGCCTGGACCTGCGCACTATCAGCGGAAGTGGCAAATACCTGATGCACGAGCCACGCGGAATCGCGCGCGGCGAGGTCGAGCCGCATGGTGCCGCCGCCGTCAAGAATGATGCTGATCCGCGCCGGCGCGACGCGCCGAACGGAAGTCACGCGCCACGGATGCGGGAAGGTCAACCCGATTCCAGGCCATCCGGCGGAGCCGTTGACCAGAAGATCGTTGCCGCGGCGGTCGAGGGCGGCCGTGTAGAGCGGGAAGCCGGTTGAATCGCGCTCGGCGTGGAAGGTAGCCATCGGCAGGCGGACGGCGACCGCAATGTGCGGTGCGGCGCGGAGAGGCTGCTGGGCGTGGAGGAGGAGGGGCAGGATCAGGATTGCGGTGAGCATCAATCCAATTGCGGTTGGCGTTATGTCTAATTTGTTCTTCATCGATGGGCCCACTTTCGCGGAAGCCGAACGCAACAGCATCAAGCCAATTACCCGTATTGTCTTGCGAGGTGGCCGTGGCGGACTCGAGTCGGATCTTGCAGAAATCAGTCGCGGTCGTCCGAGCCACGCGGCCGCCGCTCGCAGCCCCGTCCGCCCGCGACACTGACGACTCGCGATCCTAGGACACAAAGCGGGGCATCATCCGATTGACCACCACCAGCTCGACTGGTAAATCGTCATGGCGCGTTCCTGCCAAGTGGCTTTCTGCCACATCGCTTGGCGTGGCGAGCCACCGTTTTTTGCGGACTCCTCTAGGCGATTGTAAACATCCTCAGTAATAATTGACGCATAACTCCCATCGCGCAGGCCGCACAGCTTGGCTGCATAATTCGCCGCCCGACCAACCCACACTAAGTCGTTAGTGCCGCGAATGCCGGTGCGGGCCACGAACAACTTGCTTGTGTCAATGCCGACTACGTGCTGGACCTTGTACGTTGTGCTGGTGTAGCGCTTTTGAATCTCCGTATTCAGGATATTCTTTACGGCCCAGTTGAGCTTGAGGGCGGTCTTCGCGGCCTGTGAATTCTTTGACTCTCCGATGTACACAGCCATCACACGATCGCCGTCAAACGAAGTAATATCACCGCCGTTGTCACGGATGATCCGACATGCCAGCCTCAGGTAGCTCTTGTAGACCTCAGCAGCAAACCAATCCTTGTAGCCGTTAACAAGATCCGTCGAGTCAACAAGATCCGCATAGAGCACGGTCGCGTCCAGCTCGACCCCATCGTTATCTAGTTTCACCGACTCCGTCGTGGGAATCGTGGCACCCTTGCGACGCTTCCACTCCGACGAAAGAATCGCGATCACTTCTGCCCGCAGCTCAGCCGCATTGGCCATACCAACTCCTATCGTCTTCCCAGTCTATCGATGTCAGCGCGAATTCTCGCACAACAAGGCGCCAGTCTCTGTGCAAGCGGCTTGGGGCCGCGACGCACATAGGGCACGCAAGTGACTCCGAGTAAATCGGACGGCAGCCGAAGGTCCGTCCCCTTGGGCAACAGCACGAACACGCGCTCGCGACCAAGCGCACCCATGAGCAACCCAATTTCGAAGATCACGTTGTCTCGCGGAGACGGCTTCTTCTTGCCCCGGGACACTGTAATATCGTCAGCAGTCAGCAGCAGAGCGGCGCAATCCGCATCCTTTGAAAGCTCAACCAGGCTTTCAATGAACGTGCGGGACGTCTCGAACACCCCGTCACTCCATAGCCGTACTATCAGATCCGCACCCTGAACAGCATCCCGGATGCCGGTCGCAACCGGCAATCCTTCAGTCGAAGACCCGATAAACAGAATCGGTTGATCGTTTGGTGTTCGAATAAATCGATTCCGATCCCTGAGGCGGCGGGCAATTTCCACCGCAATCCGTCTCCACAGAATGGGATAGTCGTCTGCGATGCGCGAAAACTTGTCCTCCGTGATCCGCATCGCGGTCACCCGTTCTGTCGCTGTGATCGTAGCGCTCCGCCGCGCTAGCGAGTCAACAAGGGCCAGCTCACCGACATGCGTCCCCGCCTCACGCGTTGCGATGTCACGGCCGTTTACACTGATTGCGACGGCACCGGAGAGCAACAGAAACAGATCGTTGTCCGATGCATTCTGAATCGAGAGCGACTCGCCGGCGTTGTAGTGGCGGATCGTACCCGCTTTGATCAATAGGCTAGCGAGTGCAGCATCGCCGGAAACGAGGGTTTGCTGTTCGACAACTTGGCGCAAGCGCCGTTTACCGGACTTGCCCGTAAACGTGAGGCCAGGATTCGTCGACCGCTGCTTGGCTGCGCGGCGCGGCCGAAGCTGACGGCTCCTCATCATGCCCTAGAGATACGATTGGAGGAAAATGATGACATGCGCTCTTCGCCTAACTTCCCCTTCGATCCGATCGCCAATGGTGTAAATGATTTGGACATCGTACCGATTGATTGGACGACTGGTCTGCCTCACATCGTCAAATTCCTGAACCGACAGAGATTGGATCTCCGACCGATAGCATGTCATGCGGTGTGCCGTGAAGTGGCCAAATCCAGATGGACTGAAAGTTTCAGGTGAAACGCTATTCCAGGATCTGGATGAAGTCCCTCAACCTTCCTGTTCAGCGGCAGCTAGTTTGCGACTGACTCGCGCCCGTGGGACCCGGATGTACATCAGGATGCCAATCAGGGGACTGAATGCCCTGAGAATCAGCGTTTCCAGATCATTTGGCGCAGCTGCACCAAATAGCGCCATAACAGATTGCTTCCGCGCTAAATCTTCTATTCCCATTGTCTTAGGAAATAGCTGGGGCGGGACTCGAACCCGCGACCCCGGCATTATGAGTGCCGTGCTCTAACCAGCTGAGCTACCCAGCCATACATACCACTGTACCGCCGCCGAGAACTTGGCGGACCGTCAGCCAATCCTCAAGTGGCGGCTGGGTCGGCAACCAAGGGGCATCCGGCCGGGCGAACGGCCCACTCGAGGCTCGAATGCTTAGCTTTTCTTCATGCCAGCGAAGCCGCCCTCATACTTGATCGACGCCTTCACCGGTTTACTGCTCTATCTCGCGATCACGACCGGCTTCGACGAAATCGCCGGCGACCCGATTCGCTGGGGCCGGAGCATCGCCATTGCAACCTTGTGGGCGCTGATCTTTACGGCGCTGCAGATGCGCCGTCGCGACCGCGCCGAACCCCAGGAACCCCATGGCACCAAATAGCCAGTACCTTTCCCGCATGCCCAAACCGACCCGGCAGCAAATCCGCCAACTCTCGATATTCTATGTCGTGGTCCTCATCGGCGCGGCCCGCTGGCGACCGCAGACCCTTCCGGGGACCGTTTTCGCCCTGATCGTAGTATTCGTTATCGTCCCGTGCCTGGTTTTGAACCGGGTTTCCGCCGCCGGGCACTGATCTCCATCGGCAATCCGGACCATCTCGCATCTAGTCCGACCGCTCCCAGCGCATGCCCGCACCGATCCGCGCCTTGTCCTCCCCCTCCCCGACCATGTCCACGACATCCCGGCCTCGTCCCGCGGCGTCCCGGCCCAGTCCACCTGACTCCCGCCCTCGCACTTCTACTTCACGACCATGTCCACCGTGATCCAGCGTTGTCCAACACAAACCCGGCCTCGCACTTCTACTTCGCCGCCATGTCCATCGACGCCCGGCCCATGTCCACCCTCGCCCGGCGCATTCCGTCGGTGACCCGACCTCGGCCCACTTAATTCACGCCCAAGTCCACCATCGCCCACCCTCGTCCATCAACAGCCCGCCCTCGCCCCGATTGACCCGGCCGATGTCCAGTGTCTCCCGGCCGATGTCCACAGTCGCCCGGCCAATTCCCGCGGCGACCCGGCCCCGGTCCACTGACTTCCCGGCCATGTCCACCGTCGACGCTCCTTGTCCATCGGATTCCCGGCTTCGGCCAACTACTCCCGGCGATGTTCCAGTGAATCCCGGCCTCGTCCCACTGACTCCCAGCCCCGTCCCACTGACTCCCGGACCTGTCCATGTGACTCCCGGCCTCGTCCAATAATTCCCGGCTCTTTCCAACTGACTTCCGCCCTTGTCCAACGAACTCCCCGTATTGTCCAGGTGACTCCCGGCCTTGTCCCACTGACTCACGCGTTTGCCCGCGTGAATACCGACTATCGCAACTTCGGCAACTCCCCTCACACGCCGAGCTGCGACGTTCACACGTCGCTACGATACCATCCAGATCTCACCATGGGGTTTTCATCAATCGACGAGCGATGACCGCCAAGCATCCACCCAGCCCACGCAGCAGCGTCTCAGGGGGTGAGCCCGCTACCCGCGGCGAGGGCAAATCATTCGCCCCCTTTTCACTCTATCGGTGGTGAGCCGCGCCGCTTCGCCCGCTCGGCGCGCGCCTCTTCGAGGAAGTGCAGGACCGCATCCTGGTCCGGCGTACGTTGCGACAGATTCCGCATCGCATCAAGCAGTATATCCAGCTCCGCATCGGACCACGCTGCCAGCGAGTGACTGTTGCCTTGCCGCCGATGCGCTGAACCTCCCGTGTAATCCCCTGCTCCAGATTCGGGCGTCATAACGCCTCCGATCTGACAGCGACGATGATCGCGCCGTCAACCGGGGTGACGTCTCAACATCGTGACCTGCACGTTTTTGACAGGTTTGGCCGCAACGTTTTCATCTGCGCGAATTGCACAACACACTCAGCGCGTCGGCGGCACTTTCACTGCGGAATCCTTCTGGATCATGAACATCAACTCACCGGGCCGCACCATCCCCAACCCGTCCCGCGCGATCCGTTCCTGCACCACCGGATCGTTCTCGATCGAGTCGCGCAACGCGCCGAGCGAATCGACCGCGTGCTGCAACACCGTCACCCGCTGCGCCGAGTCGCGCACCGCCTGCTGCAACGCGAGATAATTCCGCTCGTTGTACGTCCCCTCTTCGAGCGCGAAGAGGATCGCGACGACGATCGCCGCCAGCGCGATCCACCGCGCCCTGGTCACCGGGGATACAGTTCCGCGCCGGGGTAGTGCGCCACCGGCCCCAGCTCTTCGGCGATCCGCAGCAGCTGATTGTACTTGGCGGTGCGATCTGACCGCGAGGCGCTCCCCGTCTTGATCTGCCCTGCCCCGGTCGCCACGGCGAGATCGGCAATGAAGGTGTCTTCGGTCTCGCCCGACCGGTGCGAGATGATCACGCCGTACGCGCTCGATTTCGCCAGTTCGATGCACTGCAGCGTCTCGGTCAGCGTGCCGATCTGGTTCACCTTGACCAGCACCGCGTTGCCGCATCCCTTTTCGATCCCCTCGCCGAGCCGGTCGACGTTGGTGACGAAGAGATCGTCGCCGACGAGCTGGCAGCGATCGCCGAGCGCATCGGTGAGCAGCCGCCATCCGTCCCAGTCATCCTCGGCAAGGCCATCTTCGATCGAGACGATCGGATACTTGGAGCACCACGTCTTGTAGAGTTCGACCATCTCCTGCGACGAGCGCCGCGATCCGTCGCCCTTCTTGAAGACATACGCGCCGTCCTGGTAGAACTCCGACGCTGCCGGGTCGAGCGCAATCGCGATGTCGTCGCCCGGCTTGAACCCCGCCTTCTCGATCGCCTCCATCACGGCGTCGAGCGCCGCCTCGTTGCTCGGCAACATCGGCGCAAAGCCGCCTTCATCGCCCACTGCAGTCGAGAGCTTCTTTCCTGTCAGCACCTTCTTGAGCGAGTGGAAGACTTCGACGCCCATGCGCAATCCGTCGGCGAAATCGTCGGCGCCGACCGGCACCACCATGAACTCCTGCGCGTCGACGTTGTTGCTGGCGTGCGCGCCGCCGTTGAGGATGTTCATCATCGGCACCGGCATCACCCGCGCCATCGGGCCGCCGAGGTAGCGATAGAGCGGGAGATCGGCCTCGGCCGCGGCCGCACGCGCCGCTGCCATCGAGACGGCGAGGATCGCGTTGGCGCCGAGCTTCGATTTGTTGGTCGTCCCGTCGGCGTCGGTCATCTCGGCGTCGATGGCGATCTGTTCGAACACGGAGATCCCCTCGAGCCGCGGCGCGATCACCTCGTTGACGTTCTTGACCGCCTTGAGGACGCCTTTCCCCACATACCGCTTCGAATCGCCGTCGCGAAGCTCCATCGCCTCATGCTCGCCGGTCGACGCCCCGCTCGGCACGGCAGCCCGCCCGCGCGCGCCTGTGGTGGTGACGACCTCGGCTTCGACGGTGGGGTTGCCGCGGGAATCGAGGATTTCGCGGGCATGGACTTCGAGAATGGTGCTCATCGGCGGCTCATGGCGTGGAGGACTCGCCGAAGGTAGGGACTCGCCCGGCATGCGGTCAATCCGGCGGCAATCGGCGTGCAGGCTGGGGCGAGAGGGGCGTCTCCACAAACGAGATGTCTGCCAGCGTCGGGCACGAAATCGGGGCGCACCGCGCCGCATCCGGACCCAGCAAGAGTTGGCTCGCACTGTCGCGCACTGCGGCGGCGCTCGCCTTCGGGCCGCGCCTGTCGCGCCCCTTCGCGATCCGCTATTGGGACAGCGGCGTGGTCGAACCCGGGTCCCCAGGCCGCACCGCGTTCACCCTCGTCCTCGAACACCCCGGCGCGATGCGGAAGCTCTTCCTGCCGCCATCCGAACTCCGCCTTGCCGAAGCGTACGTGTACGGAGACGTGGACATCGTCGGCGACTTCGCCGTCGCCGCCCGCGTCGCCGCCGATGCGGGAGAGCGGCTCCGCTCCGCGACGACATTGATGCAGCTGATGCGGACAGTGTACGACCTTCCCAAGAGCTCCGACCATCATCACTCGGCCAAGCGCTCCCTCGGCACCGCGCGCCTGACGCCGCGCCACAGCGAGCAGCGCGACGCTGCGGCGATCCGCTCGCACTACGACGTCGGCAACGATTTCTATCAGCTCTTCCTCGACGAGCGGATGATCTATTCGTGCGCCTACTTCCCGACCGGCACCGAGACGCTCGATGAGGCGCAGACGGCCAAGCTGGAGCACATCTGCCGCAAGCTGCGGCTCAAGCCCGGCGATCGCCTCCTCGACATCGGTTGCGGATGGGGCGGCCTGATCCAGTATGCATCGGAGCACTACGGCGTGCGCGCTCTCGGCATCACCATCTCACCGGCGCAGGCGATGCTGGCGATCGAACGGATCGCCGCCGCGGGGGTGAGCGACATCTGCCAGGTGCGGATGTGCGACTATCGCGAACTCAGCGATGTCGAGCCGTTCGACAAGATCGCCAGCGTCGGGATGGCGGAGCACGTCGGGCTGCACAAGCTGCCGGTGTACTTCCGCGAAGTCTTCCGGCATCTCAAGCCCGGCGGCCTCTTCCTCAATCACTGCATCACGCACGATCGCCACGAGGCGCATCCGGTGTCGAAGTACCTGATGTGGAAGGCGGGAACGTTCACGTCGAAGTACGTCTTCCCCGACGGGCAGCTGGTGCGATTCGATCAGCTGGCGAAGCAGGCGCTGCGACAGGGATTCGAGATCCGCGGCGAGGAGTCATTGCGCGAACACTACGTCCGCACGCTCACGGCGTGGACGCAGCGACTCGAAGCAGCAAAGGACGAAGCGATCGGCATGGTCGGCGACGAGCTGTACCGGATCTGGCGGCTGCACACCGGCGGGGCAGCGGCAGGATTCGCGACCGGACGACTCACCATCCACCAGCTCCTGTTGGCGAAGCCGAATTCGCACGGCGCCGTCCCCGCGATGCCACTCACCAGCGCGGATATCTACCGCAGCTGACGGCTCGCCTGGATTGTCGCAGCCATTTCCTTCACACAATCAGACCGGATGGCGAAAGCCGGCGATCGCGTGAGCGACGCCGCGCAACGTCGTGTGCACGCCGTTCCCCTCGCGCACCGTGCCGATCCGCGTGAGCGCAACACCGGTGGCACGACGGCAGGCCGGAAATGAATCGAACCCCGCCGGCATCGTGACAAGCAGCTCGTAGTCTTCGCCGCCGGTTGCCGCGAAGACGGCGGGATCCTGGCCGGCACGCTCCGCCGCTTTCGGCACGCCGGGATGGGCCGGGATCGACTCGAGCGCGATGTCGAGCAGCACGTTCGACGCCGCCGCGAGATGCTCCGCGTCGCCGCCGAGGCCGTCGCTGATATCCATCATCGCGGTGGCACCGTGCTCGGCGAGCCAGAGCCCGGCGGCGATCCGCGGCTCCGGATGCGCGAAGGCGTAGCGCGCTTCGGCGTCGGGGTCATGACCAGCTTTCCACGATTCGACTGCTGCATGCGCCCCGCCGAGGCTACCTGTGACCCAGATCCCGTCGCCGGGACGCGCCCCGCCGCGGCCGATCTCACGTTTGGCGCGACCGAGGACCGTGACCGCGATCGACCAGACCGAACCGCTGGAGAGATCGCCGCCGAGAACACGGGCACCGACCGCATCACACGCCGAACCGACGCCACGCATCACATCCACGACCATCGCTGCTCCGTCTGCCGACGGCACGATCAGCGCCGTGAGCACGCCCACCGGTGTGGCACCCGCGGCAGCGAGATCGGATAGCGCGCTCGCCGCGGCGCGCCAGCCGACCTCTTCCATCGAGATCCAGTTGCGCTTGAAGTGGACATTCTCGACCGTCGCATCGACCGACACGACGAGAGATCCATCTCCAACAGGAATCGTTGCGGTGTCATCGCCGATCGGCGCCAGCGTATCACCCAGTACCGTGGCGATCGCGCGAATCCGGTCGAACTCGCCGCCGGAGCCCAGCGCGACGCGTGTCATCGCTCGAGCAGGTAGCGGACCAGCCCGCGCCGCGTGCCGATCCAGAGATAGTCGTCGCGCACCGCGATCGCGGTGACCTGGTCGGGGATCTGGCTCGGCGCGAGGAGGACGCGAAGCGGCGGTGTCATCGGTCGCACCAATCCGACGCCACCGGGGCCGCCGAGCCAGACGCCATCGTTGGTGGCGGCAAATGCCTGCAGCGATCCGAGCGTGCCGGAGAGAACCGGACCCTCGGTCCATCCACCCGACACGGGACTGCGCCAGACCAGCCGATCGGGCGTCATCACCACCATCGTGTCGGCGACGTAGCCGATGCCGAGAATCGGAGTGTTCGCTGCATCGAGGATCCGATATCCCTCGGCGATCTGGAGTTGATCCGTTCCCGGCATCCACGCGAAGAGGCCGTGCGCGGTGCCGACCCAGAGCGTATCGCCGCGGGAGAGAAGCGAATAGACCGGATCAGTGTAGGTCGGAATCGGACGACGGAATCCCGAATCGCCGTGCGCAACCGAGAGGCCGTGCATCGTCCCGGCGACGACAGCGCCGCGATGCGTCGCGATGGTGAAGACACGATCGTCAGCAAGGCCGTTGGTTGCGCCGAACCGCGCGACATCTCCGCCGTTGCTGCTGACCCGCACCGCGCCCTGATCGGTCGCGAGCCAGATCGCGGCGCCGTCGATCGCAACCTGCCGCGCGAGATTGAACGGAAGTCCAGTGGTCGCGGAGCCGGCGACATCGAGTGATGACGAGAGGTCGGGGGCAAGACGCGTGAGCGCCGCAGCGTGGCGGAGGTCGGCGTCGGTCTCGACCCAGATTCCTTCGGCCGTCGCGGTGATCGCGCCGATTGCTTCGCCGCGAAGCCCCAGCGGAATCGGCCGCGCGTCAGAGGCGGTGCGATCGAAGAAGACGAGGCCGCGCGTCGAGGTGCCGAGAAACCAGCCGTTCCCCTGCGGATCGGGGGCGGCGGCGGTGAGCTGCCCCTGCGTCATCCTGGGGCCGAGGGCAACGTGAGGAGCGAGACCGCGAAGCTGCGGAAGGTCGCGCATCGCGTCGTCGACCGTCGGCGCATATCGCGGATTCCGCGGCGGCGGCGCCGGTGCCGCGAATCCACCGACTCGCGGTACGCTCACCCATCCGCTGGCGGTACGATACCAGACGCCGGCGCCGGGGTTCGAACCTTCAAGCGCGATTGCTTCGGCAGGCGCCGGAAGCGCTCCTTGATCCCAGCGATTGGGAAGCGGATCGTAGTGAATCCACTGCACACCGGCGGCGAGCCAGAGCGAACGGTCGACTGGATCGACGATCGCCTGGTTCACTCCGCGGAGTGCAGTCGGAGTCGGCGGCGTGCGCGGCACATCCCAGCGGCGTTCGAGCGGGAGCCAGTAGGCGACCGCATCGGGAAAGACGACGTAGACGCGGTCCTGTGCCGAGGCGATCGCGAGGACGCGGGAGAAATCACCGATGACGACACGATCGGCGGGATTGAAGCCGTTGACTGGCGTCGGAATCGACGGACCCGGCGCGCCGCCGCACGCGGTGAGGATCAACGCAGTGGTTGCGGCGAGGAGCGTGGCGCGCGTCGGAGCGATCATATCGCCCGGGGTGCCGGCAGCTCGACGAGAATCGGCGGGCGGGGCACCGGCGGCGTTCGTCCCCACGCACGCCAGACATCCTGCAGCCCGGTCACGACGTCCATCGGCCGCATCGCCCGCGCGGTGACGCGGCGTGCAGCGTTGTCGGCCGCTTCGCCATGGGCCTGCGCGCCGACGGCGGCGGCATCGGGAAGAGGGACCTGCTGCGCCAGGAGCGATGCGATGATCCCGGTGAGCACGTCGCCGCTCCCGCCGGTCGCGAGACCGGGATTCCCGGCGGCGACGGTCAGCGTCGCAGCTCCTCGCGATGCCACAACGGTCGGCACTCCCTTGAGGAGCACGGTGGCGCCGGTCGCTTCGGCGGCGCGCTGTGCCGCTTCCCACGGTGCCGTTTCGAGATCGGCGCCGAAATCGGGAAAGAGGGTGCGGAACTCGCCGACGTGCGGCGTGAGCACCAGCGCCCGATCGGCGGCAAGGGCGGCGAGGGCGGCGACTTCTCCCTTGAGCATGGTGAGTGCATCGGCGTCGATCACGGCGCGCGAAGCGTGATCGAGTACCGCGAGGATGAACGGGATGCGTTCCTTCTCGCGGCCAAGCCCGGGGCCGATCGCCACGGCGTCGGCGCGCTTGAGGAGGTCGATGCATTCGGCGCTGAGCGGCAACGCGAAGTTGTGCGCCAGCGTCTGCACATCGGGTTCGGCGAGGCGGAGCGCCGCGAGTGACTCTTCCGGCGCAATGACGTGCACGAGTCCTGCGCCCGCGCCGAATACCGCGCGCGCAGCCATTCGAGCGGCACCGAGCATCGCCGGCATCCCGCCGACAATGACGACGCGCCCGCGACTGTTCTTGAAGGTGTTGGCCGCGAACGGCGGCACGCGCTGACGGGACCACGGATCGTCGACGAGTCGCGACCACGCGGCGTCGGCCGCCGGCAGGCCGATATCGACCACGATGAGATCGCCGACCTCGTCGCGCGCCAGGAGATGACCGCGCCGCGCGCCGCCGAACGTCACGCTGCAGTTGGCGTGGAGCGGGCCGTGATGCACGCCGGTGTCGAGGTCGAGACCGGTTGGTCCGTCGACCGCGACGACAGCAACGTGCAGGTCGACGATTCGCTGCAGCAGCGGCATCATCTCGCCGCGCGGCGCGCCCGTGGCACCGGTGCCGAGGAGCGCATCGATCGCGATGCCGACGCCGGGCCACGGTCCGTCGGCGGCGACAAGTCGGACTCCGTCACGCAATGCGGCCGCGCGCGCCCGGGATGCCGGTCCGTCACTTGGCGACACGAGCTCCGTCACCCAGACGCCGACACCGGCGGCATGCAGCGCGCGCGCCGCGACCCAGCCGTCGCCGCCATTGTTCCCGGATCCGCACGCCACCAGCACGCCACGCTGCACCGTCATCGCGAATCGATCGCAGGTGATCCGTGCGACCGCGCGCCCGGCGCTCTCCATCAAGGCATCGATGCTGGCGCCGGGGGAGGTGGCGGCGAGGTCCCACGCGCGCGACTGCGCGGCAGTGAGGACGGGGACGGGGGACATGGGGGAAAACTACTAGATCCAGGTGGTGCGGGGCGGCAGACGGTCGTTCGACAAGCTCAGGACGAGGGGAGCAGCGGCCCCTTGATTTCGTAGGTGCTGTCGAACGCCTCGCAGAATTCGTAGACGTCGGAGAAATCCGACTCGGTGTCAGCCGGCTGCGTGGCGAGGAGTTCGATCCCGACGAGCGCGTAGACGATCGCGCCCCAGTCTGCAGTTGACGAGACATTCCAGCAGGAGAGAACGTGGCGAGCGAGCAACCCGAACCGTTCCTGCGCCAGGTCGCGGCACGCCCACGCCAGTTCGACGCCGCTCACATGCCGGCGCACCTCGAACTTCCCCTGCAGGTACTCCACCGCCGCGAGGACGAAGAGATACGCCTTCTCATCGAACTGCTTCCCGCCGCGAGCGTGAATTCGCGCGAGAACGCCATCGGCGAATTGGAGTTCGTACATCAGATCGAGAAGTGCCAGGAGGGATAGAGCGGAAAGCCCGACGCGAGCGACTCGACATCATGGCGGACCTTCGCGAGCGAATCGGGATCGCGCGCGGTGAGCGCCGTGTCGATCATCACCGCGATCTGCTTCATCTCCGCCGTCCCCATTCCGCGGGTGGTGAGCGCCGGCGTGCCGACGCGGATCCCGCTGGTGACGAACGGCGACTGCGGATCATCGGGGATGGTGTTCTTGTTGACGGTGATCCCCGCCACGCCAAGCAGCTTCTCCGCTTCCTTGCCGGTGAGCGACTTGGCACGAAGATCGACGAGCATCAGATGGGTGTCGGTCCCACCGGAGACAATCGCGAGTCCGCGCTCGATCAGTGCAGCCGCGAGGACGCGCGCATTCTCCACGACCTTCTGCGCGTAGGTCTTGAAATCGGGCGACAATGCTTCGCCGAACGCGGCCGCCTTCCCGGCGATCACATGCTCGAGCGGCCCACCCTGCCCGCCCGGGAAGACCGACTTGTCGATCGCCTTGGCGTGCTCGGCATGGCAGAGAATCAACCCGCCACGCGGTCCCCGCAGCGTCTTGTGCGTGGTGCTGGTGGTGACGTGCGCATGTGGCACCGGCGACGGATACATCCCGCCGGCGACGAGCCCGGCGAAGTGCGCCATGTCGACGACGAGGAACGCACCGACCTCATCGGCGATCGAACGGAACGCCGCGAAGTCGATCACGCGCGCGTACGCCGATCCGCCGGTGACGATCACCTTGGGGCGCGTCTCGCGGGCGATGTCGCGGATCTGGTCGTAGTCCATCAGCCCGGTGTCGGGGCGTACGCCGTACGAATGCGACTTCCACACCTGCCCGGTGTGACTCACGGAGGTCCCGTGCGACAGATGCCCGCCGTGCGGCAGCGACATGCCGAGAAGCGTTTCGCCGGGCGGCATCAGCGCCATGTAGGCGCAGAAATTCGACTGCACGCCGGAGTGCGGCTGCACGTTGGCATGATCGGCGGAGTAGATCTGCTTGACGCGATCGATCGCGAGCTGCTCGACCTGGTCGACGATCTCGCATCCGCCGTAGTAGCGCTTTCCGGGATATCCCTCGGCGTACTTGTTGGTGAGGCACGACCCCATCGCTTCGAGGACGGCGCGCGAGGTGAAATTCTCGCTGGCGATCAGCTCCAGGCCGTCGCGCTGGCGCAGGAGTTCGCCGTCAATCAGCCGCGCAATGGTGGGATCGGACTGGGAGAGCGGTGCGTCGTGTTCGAGGTGCTGCTGGGTCACTCGGCGTTCTCGATCTTGGCGATCCGCTTGACGTGCCGGCCACCTTCGAAGGGCGTATTGAGAAAGGTCCGCACGATTTCACGGGCAGTCCCCTCGTCGATGAAGCGCGACGGCAGGACGAGAACGTTGGCGTCGTTGTGCTGGCGGGCGAGGCGCGCGATATCCGGCGACCAGACCACCGCCGCGCGAATCCCCGGATGCCGGTTGGCGGCGTAGCTCATGCCGAGTCCCGAGCCGCAGAGGAGGATGCCGCGGTTCGCTTCCCCCTCCTCGATCTCGCGGGCGACGACGTGCGCGTAGTCGGGATAGTCGGTCGGCGCGGTGGTGTGCGACCCGACATCCTCAACGTCGAAGCCCTGCGCGCGGAGTTCGTCCGCGATCATCGCCTTCATCTCGAAGCCGGCGTGATCCGCGCCGATCGGTATCCGTTCAGGCATGGGGGAAAGATAAAACCCTTGTCATCGGTCCCCGGCGATCCACATCCGCTTGAGGGCGGCGACCGACCGGATCCGTTCTTCGGCGAGCCGATCGGCGGCCTCGAACGACGGCACGCCGTCGCGGCTGGCGATCGCGAAGACGCGGAGGATCGTGTCGTAGATCTCCTGCGCCTTCCGCTTGGCGCGCTCGTGCGTCCATCCCTGCAGTTCGCCGAAGACATTCACCACGCCGCCGCCGTTGATGACGTAGTCCGGGGCGTAGAGAATCCCCTTCTTCTCCAGTTCGATCCCGTGCCGCGTCTCGGCGAGCTGATTGTTGGCGCCGCCTGCCACGATCTCGACCTTGAGCCGCTTGATCGTGTCGTCGTTGATCACGGCACCCAGCGCACATGGCGCGAAGATGTCGGCCTGGACATCGTAGATCGCATCGGGCGCCACCGCCGTTGCGCCGAGCTCGTCGACGACGCGCTTCACCTTGTCGGCGTCGATGTCGGTGGTGATCAGCTTGGCGCCCTCTTCCTTGAGGTGCTTCATCAGGTAGAAGGCGACTTTCCCCGCGCCCTGCACCGCGATCGTCTTGCCGGCGAGCGAATCCTTCCCCCACTTGAGCTTCGCCATCGCCTTCAGGCCGACGTAGACGCCGTAACTCGTCACCGGCGACGGATCGCCCGACAGCGAGAGGAGGCCGGCGACGTGCTGCGTCTCGCGCTTGACGAATTCCATGTCGGTCGGCGATGTGCCGACATCTTCGGCGGTGATGTAGCGGCCACCGAGCGTTTCAACGAAACGACCGTGCGCGCGGAAGAGCGATTCGCGATCGGGGCGCTTCGGATCGGCGATGATCACCGCCTTGCCGCCGCCGAGATTGAGTCCCGCGACCGCCGACTTGTAGGTCATCCCGCGCGACAGGCGAAGGACATCGCGCAGCGCTTCATCGGTCGAGCCGTACGGCCAGACGCGCGTCCCGCCCAAGGCGGGGCCGAGCGTGGTGTCGTGGATCGCGATGATGCCGAAGTAGCCGCACGACGGATCGTGCGAGAAGACGACCTGCTCGTGCCCGCGCGACTTCATCTCGTTGAAGATGTCCATTAAGCCTTCGCCCCGTAGTTGAAGAAGCCCTTGCCACTCTTCCGTCCGAGATCACCGGCTGCCACCATCTTCTTGAGGAGCGGGCACGGACGGTACTTGTCGTCGCCCAACCCCACATGCAGCACGTCGAGAATCGCGAGACAGACATCGAGGCCGATGAAATCCGCCAGCGCGAGCGGCCCCATCGGATGTGCCATCCCGAGCTTCATCACGGTGTCGATTGCTTCAGGCGTGGCGACACCTTCGAAGACGCAGAAGATCGCTTCGTTGATCATCGGCATCAGCACGCGATTGGCGACGAACCCTGGATAGTCGTTGACCTCGACCGGAGTCTTGCCGAGTGCCGTGGCGGTCTCGAGAACGGTCTTCGTGGTGGCGTCGCTGGTGGCGTAGCCGCGGATCACTTCCACCAGCTGCATCACCGGCACGGGATTCATGAAGTGCATCCCGATCACCTGCGGGGCGCGCTTCGTCTTCGCCGCGATCTCGGTGATCGAGATCGACGACGTGTTGGTGGCGAGAATGGCGGCAGGGTTGCAGAGCTGGTCGAGCCTGGTGAAGAGATCGAACTTGATCGCGGGGTTTTCACTCGCGGCCTCGACCACCAGTGCCGCGTCCTTCGCGAGCGCGAGGTCGGTGCCGGTGGTGATCCGTCCGATGATCTCTCCGGGTGCTTCGGCGGTGATCGTCCCCTTCTTCACCTGACGATCGAGATTCCCCTTGATGGTAGTGAGCGCCTTGTCGAGCGCGCCCTGATTGACATCGATCAATGCGACGTCGTGCGAATGCTGCGCGAAGACGTGGGCGATGCCGTTGCCCATCGTGCCGGAGCCGATGACGGCGATCTTCACAGTGCCTCTACCGACAGTGCCACCGCGTTGCCGCCGCCGAGGCAGAGGGTCGCGAGTCCGGTGCGCGCCTTCCGGTCGCGCATGGCGTAGAGCAGCGTCGCCAGGACGCGCGCGCCGGACGCACCGATCGGATGGCCGAGCGCGATGGCTCCGCCGTTGACGTTGACGCGATCCCAGTCCCAGCCGAGGGCGCGGCCATCGGCGAGCGCCTGCACCGCGAACGCTTCGTTCGCTTCGATCAGGTCGTAGTCGCCGATCGACGTCCCGGCCTTCTTCATCAGAGATTCGACCGCGGCGACCGGCGCGAAGAAGAGATCCTTCGGCTCACCGCCGCCGGTTGCATACGCCGTGATCCGCGCCATCGGAACGAGACCGTGCGCCTTGGCGAATGCCAGCGAGGTGACGACGGTGGCGGCGCCGCCATCGTTGAGACCAGGGGCATTCCCTGCCGTCACCGTGCCGTCTTTCCGGAAGACCGGCTTGAGCTTGGCGAGCGAATCGGGCGAGGTGTCGGCGCGCGGTGATTCATCGGCGCTGACCGTGGTGGTGCCCCCCTTCCCCGCGATCTCGACACCGACCATCTCCGCGTCGAACTTCCCCGCCTTCTGCGCCGCGACCGCGCGACGATGCGATTCGGCGGCGTAGGTGTCCTGGTCCTGCCGCGACACCTTCGCCTTCTCGGCAGTGTACTCCGCGTACTCACCCATGTGGTTGTTGCCGAACGAATCCCAGAGTCCGTCGTGGATCATGCCGTCGACGATCGTCTGGTTTCCCGCCTTGATCCCGCCCCGGTAGTTGTAGAGGTAGTGCGGCGCGTTCGACATCGATTCCATCCCGCCGGCAACGACGCACTCGGCGTCGCCCGCCTTGATCGCCTGCGCGGCGAGCATCACGGCCTTGAGTCCCGAGCCGCAGACCTTGTTGATCGTCACGGCGGGGATCCGCGCGGGGAGGCCGGCGTGGATCATCGCCTGGCGGGCCGGCGCCTGGCCGGTACCGCCCTGGACCACGTGGCCCATGATGACGTCGTCGATTGCCTGGGGGTCGATTCCGGCACGGCGGACCGCTTCCTTGATCGCCAAGGCACCGAGTCGCGTCGCAGGGATGGAGGAGATGGCGCCGAGGTACTTGCCGATCGGGGTCCGGCAGGCGCTGAGAATGACAGGAGTTGTTGCGTCGGTCACTGGTTCAGATCCGTGATTGAAACGCGCGAAAGATACCCGGATCGTGACATCCCCTTGTCTTTCGGTTTTTATTCGGTTAACTGTTCGTGCCCGATCGACCGGATCCGACCCTGCCCGCGACTGCCACTGCCCTCGACCTCCGTAACCAGCTCGCCAAGCGCTTCCCCGATGCGATTCCGCTGGCGGGTCGGCGGGAGAGCGGCGTGGCGACCGGGATCGAGCTTTTTGATCGAGTCCTCCCGAATGCCGGCCTCCCGCGGGGGCGTCCGACAGTCTGGAGCACCCCGGCAAGCGGGGCCACGGCGATCCTCTCCCACGCCTGCCGGGCGACCCTCGCCTCCGGTCTCAGGGCGGCATGGATCGACGGCGCCAGGACCCTTGGACCGGGGTGGGTGTCGGGGCCGCTGGTCCTGCGACCTCGCACTCCATTGCTGGGGCTCCGCTTCGCCGAGCTGCTCCTCCTGTCGGGAGGGTTCTCGCTGGTGGTGCTGAGCGGGATCCCCGCCGATCGGACCACCCTCTTCCGTCTCGCGCGCGCGGTGCACGAAGGGGGCGGCGCCTTCGCCATGCTGGCGGCGGGATCGCTCCCGGCGGCGCTGCGGATCACCTCGCGCTACCTGCCGGAGCGATTCGTCTACGCGCCCACGCCGTTTGGTGATGCCGCCATGGTGCGCACCGTCGCCGTTGCCATCGATGCTACTTCCTCGGGGTGGAACGCCTCGACCACACTCTCTCTTCCACTCGAGTCCCATGACGTTCGTAGCGCTCTCGATCCCGGATTGGCCGACCGGCGCGGCAGCGAATGACCTGCTGGCGCAGCTGCTCGCCGTCGCACCGCGCGCCGCGGTAAGTCCCACCGAGCAGCTGGCGTGGCTCGACGCGCGCTCGCTGCAGCCGGCGGCGCTGGCCACCAGTGCGCGCGCGGCACTGGGGAGCAGCGGGATCGCCGTGCAGGGAGCAGCGGCCGCCCAGGTGCCGATCGTTGCGGCGATCGCGGCGCGGCGTGGTGACGCGCAGGGATGGATCGACATCGCCCCCGGTGCGGAGCGGAGCTATCTCGCGCCGCTGCCGCTCACCGTCCTCGGTGGCGAGGGAGCGGTCCACCATCTCCTCTTCGGCATCGGCGTCACCCGCTGCGGTGAGCTCGCGCCGCTCAGCCGAGAATCGGTGGAAGTGCGCTTTGGCCGCGACGGCATGACGCTCTGGCGAATGGCGCGTGCCGACGATCGGCGGCGGCTCTTCTCGGCGCGCCCTCGCGAACTTCCCTCGGCGTCACTCGACTGGACCGAGTTCTCCACCACCGATCTCGAGCAGCTGATCTTCGTGCTGCATTCGCTGCTCAAGACGGTCTGCGATCAGCTGATCACCGCCGGGATTGGCGCGCGCACGCTGGAGATCACCCTGTCGCTGGAGAATCGCACCACGCTGATCGAGCGCGTCACCGCCGCGCGCGGGACGTCGCAGCGCACCACCTGGCTGCGGCTGGTGCGGCGCACGCTGGAGAAGGTCGATCTCCCCGACCGGATCACCGGGATCGCGGTGCGCGTCGACGCCGCCGGACCGCCGACGGTGCGGCAGGGAGATTTCTTCGACCTGGGCTTTGCCTCCGAAGAAGCGGCCGAGAGTGCGGTGAGTCATATCCTCGACCTGCAATCGGATGCGGTGATCGTCCCGGCGTTGCAGGCGCATCCGTTGCTCGAACGGCGCGTCGCGTGGCAGGCGCACCCCGAGGGGATGCCGGCGCGCGACGTCGATGCAGCGGACCTGCCGGCGGCATTGCAGCCGCAGCTTCTGCCGACTGCGCGCGCCGTGGATGTGACGACGCGCGAGCGGCGGAGTTTCCTGACGCCGGTGCATTACACCGACAACGGCGTGCGGCATCCGCTCCGCGAATCACTCGGCCCGCGTTGCGTGTCGGGGATGCCGTGGGAAGCGCCGATCGCGCGGGAGTATCACCAGGTGGTGCGCGACGACGGCGTGGTGGTGCTGCTCTATCGTGATGCATTGATCGATCAATGGTATCTGGCGGGATGGTGGGACTGACCGAACTCCGGTGCCATTCCGCCTATTCCTTTGGCGATGGCGCCGTCTCACCCGAGCGGCTGGTGGAGCGCGCGGCGGCACTTGGCTATACGTCGCTCGGCCTCACTGACACCGCCGATCTGGGCGGGATCGTGCGCTTCGGCAGCGCCTGCGCCAGGCACGGTGTCGCCCCGGTGGTGGGGGCGGAGCTGGTGGTCGATGGGCGGCCGCTCGCGGTGCTGGCGCGGAGCAAGACCGGCTACAACAACCTCGCCGCGCTGGTGACGCGATCGCGCAGCAGCGAGCTGCTCGGCCCCGACGCGTCGCGCCCCGACCGCGGACGTCCGCGTCTCTCCTCCGACGATCTCCTGCCGCGCAGCGACGGATTGCAATTGCTCACCGGCCCGACGTCGGGAATTCTCGCGACACTGGTGCGCGACGATCGCCGCTTCGAGGCGATTCGCCTGCTGCATCAGTGGCGCGAACAATTCGGCGGGCATGTCGCCGTCGAAGTCCATTGGCATCAGACCGGCAGCGACGAACTCGCCCTCGCCGATGCGCTGATTGCCCTCGCCGGCAAGGCCCGGGTGCCGTGGTTCGTGGCGCAGGACCCGCGCTACATCGATTACGGCTCGCGGATGGTGCACGAGATGCTCACGGCACTCCGGCAGAAGATCACCTTCGACGAACTCACCCGGCGCGGCCTGGGACACAGCAACGGCGGGTGGCAGCTCCTCGACCCCGACACGTTGCGCACCCGCTGGCGCGAGCGCGACGCCGGCCTGGCGGAGAGCGCCGCGATCGCCGCGACGTGCGCCTTCGAGATGCAGTGGATCCGGCCACCGCTGCCAACATTCGATGTCGAACCGGGACACGACGACGACTCGTATCTCCGCGTCTGCGCACTGGCAGGTGCCCGCGAGCGGTGGGGTGACACGCTGAGCCGGGTGCAGCAGGAACAGCTCGATCGCGAACTCGAGGTCATTCGCGGGCTGGGATTTGCCGGCTTCTTCCTGGTGATGTGGGACGCAGTGCGCGAAGGGCGGCGCCTCGGCATTCTCTGCCAGGGACGCGGCAGCGCCGCCAATTCCGCCGTGGTCTATTGTCTCGGCATCACCGCGATCGATCCGGTGGCCAACGGACTCCTCTTCGAACGATTTCTTTCGCCGGCGCGCACCAACGGGATGACCGAAGCCCCGGACATCGACGTCGATTTCGAGCACGACCGGCGCGAAGAGATCCTCGACTACATGTACGCCAGGTACCACCGCAGCGGATCGGCGATCACCGGGGTGACGCAGATCTACAGCGCGCCAACAGCGCTGCAGGACGGGATGCGCGCACTTGGGCTTCCGGCGGAGCTGGCGTTCAAGCTCTCCAAGCGGCTGCATCACAGCAGCGCCCAGCATGGCGCGGAGCGGCTGGTCAAGGAGATCGGACCGCGATTCTCCTTCGACACCACGACGCCGCGGGCGAAGGTCCTCCTCACCATCATGCGCGCCTGCGAGGAGTTGCCGAGGATGCGGTCGACGCATCCCGGGGGATTCGTGCTCTCGTCGGAGCCGCTGGGGAACTATGCGCCGGTGGAGTGGACCACCATGGGGCGGTCGATCATCCAGTTCGACAAGGACGATCTCGACGAAGTGGGGATTCCGAAGTTCGACTTCCTCGGCCTCGGTGGCCTCGCGGTGGTGCGGCGCGCCTTCGACGCGATCGAGGCGGAGACCGGTGATCGCCCGGAGATGTACCGGATCCCGATCGACGACCGGCCGACGTACCAGATGATCTCGCGCGGCGACACGCTGGGGACCTTCCAGATCGAGAGTCGCGCGCAGATCTCGTCGATCGTGCTGACGAGGCCGGAGCAACTCTACGACATCACGGTGCAGGTGGCGCTGATCCGTCCGGGGCCGATCCAGGGGAAATTCGTGCGGCCATACACCGACCGGCGGCGCGGGCGCGAACCGGTGACATATGCCGATCCGCGACTGGAGCCGATCCTCAAGCGGACGCAGGGGATCCCGATCTTCCAGGAACAGGCGATGGCGATCGCGATCAACCTCGCGGGCTACACGCCGACCGAAGCCGACATGCTGCGGCGCACGATGGGAAACCAGCGGAAGGAAGCGAAGCTCACCGCGGCGCTGGTTGAGCTGCGCGAACGACTGGTGGAAGCGAAGCTCTCGCCGGAGGTCGCGGCACAGATCGAGTCCGACCTGCGTGGCTTCGCGAACTACGGCTTTCCGGAATCGCACGCCTGGAGCTTCGCGCTGATCGCCTACGCCACGGCGTGGCTCAAGCAGAATCATCCGACGGCGTTCTACTTCGGCCTGCTCAATTCACAGCCGATGGGGTTCTACTCGGTGGGAACGCTCCTGCAGGACGCGCGACGTCACGGCGTGCCGCTGCTGCCGCCGTGCCTTCGCGACGGCGAGCGGCATTGCACCATCGAGGCCGCAGCAGCGGGAGAACTCCCGCCGCTGCGAATCGGCTGGCGCTTTGCGCGTGGACTCGGCGATCGGCAGCTCGATGCCCTCGATGCCGCCCAGCAGGCGGCGCGATTCACCAGCATCGCCGATGTGGTGCAGCGCGGCGCGCTCGACCGGAGCGCCACGGTGGCGCTGGCGCGCGCGGGGGCGTTTGCCGCGTGGGAACCCGATCGCCGGCGGGCGGCGTGGGAAGCACTCCGTGCCGCGGGTGACACGATGCCGCTCGCGCCGGCGCGCGACACGGAGTTCATGCCGAAGCCGATGAGCGGCCGGCATCGCCGCCTCCTCGACTATTTCGCCAACGGCTACTGCCTCGACGGCCATCCGATGCAGGACCTGCGCGAGCAGCTGCAGAAGTGGGGAGTGGAGGACAGCATCACCGTCCAGCAGCGGAGGAACCGCGACACGGTGGTGGTGTGCGGGCTGATCATCGCGCGGCAGCGGCCGCAGACGGCGAAGGGGACGATCTTCCTCCTCCTCGAGGACGAGCATGGCCATATCAACGTGATCGTGCCGGTGAGTGTCACGGGGAAGGATCGCGACGCGATGCTCTCCGCGATCGTGATCATGGTGCAGGGGCGGGTGGACAAATCGAGCGACGACGCGATCCAGCAGATCGTGGGAGAGCGATTCCAGGAGTTGCAGGTGGCAGGGCTGACGCAGACGAGCCGGGATTTCCACTAGGGATTGCTATCGTTCGGGATGCCACGATCCGCCGCCACTCCGCCTCCCCGCCCCACGCGCGCCGAACTGGAAGCCGCCAACGACAAGACGATCCGCGACATCATTGCGCCGGGGCTCGACGTCCTCTTCTGCGGGATCAACCCTGGACTCTACTCCGGGGCGACCGGCCATCACTTCGCGCGGCCGGGGAACCGTTTCTGGGGAGCGCTCCATGCCGGCGGATTCACCGCGCGCACGCTGCACGCCTGGGAAGAGCGCGAGCTGCTCGATGTCGGCTGCGGGATCACCAACCTCGTGGCGCGCACCACGGCGACGGCGGCCGAGCTCGACCGCGAGGAATATCTCGCCGGGCGCAAGCAGCTGGAGCGGAAGGTCCGGAGGTACACGCCGCGCTGGGTGGCGTTCGTGGGGATCGGCGCGTACCGCACCGCGTTCGAGCGGGCCAAGGCGACAATCGGCGAGCAGGAGGAAGTGATCGGCGAGAGCCGGATCTGGGTGCTGCCGAATCCGAGCGGGCTCAACGCGAATCATCAGGCCGCCGACCTGGCGCGGATGTTCGGGGGGTTGCGGCGGGCGGTGGAAGGCTGACGGGTCGCATCCACCGCGGCCCGTTCCCCGGTCACTGACCGGCGGCCAGGCGGAATATCTCCACGCTCTCCACGTCGCTGTCGTCGCGGGCAATCCCGAGGACGTAGTCCGCACCGATCTCCGTCGGCGTGAACCGCGCGGGCATGACCACATCGTCGACCCATAGGCCCTGCGGGTCGAACACGGACCACGTGGTCGGCGTGTCGGAGCTAGGGCTGGAGCTCCATCCGTCACCCATACCTGCTTCGCGAACCCAGAGCCTGCCAACGCGATCGGCAATCAGCTGCGAAAACGCAGGGAGCGTGGCAAACGACGGGGCAGCCTTGATCGCCGCCAACACAGTTGCGGAATCGGCAGATCCCCGGGTCGACGACTGCAGGATCGCAAAACTGTCGATGACCGCCCTGGTCACCTTCAGCGGCGACCATTGGCGACGAATGATGTGATCCAGGTGCCCGCTGAGTGAATAGACGCGGATGGAATACTCTGCCGAAAAACCCGCGAACACCGCTCCACGATTTGCCGCGAAGAAGGCGGCCGGAGCGAAGAGCGGTGCGACCGGCTCATCGTGCGCCATTTGCAGCACGTACGCAGGGAACGCACCGATCGACCCGGCGACAGCATTCTTGCCGCCGACGATCGCCAGGTAATAGGAGTCGACCAATCGCATACCCGGAGACGGCATCGCTGGCCTTTTCGTGCTAGCGATGAGTCGGTAGCCACCAGGCATGAGCGCAAGCACCAGGCGGTTCCCCGGGGTGATCTGAATGGGCGGATTGATCGCGTCGAGAAAATGGATGAAGCGACCGGTATTGGTGAAGTACTCGATCGAACCCCAGGGATCGCCGGCCGCGAGGGTGTCGCCCGGAAGAATCGAAAATGCCCCCAGTGCACCGAATTCCCCGGGGCCGTCTCCTTTTCGTCCGACGGCCTTGATGAAACCACCTGCAGGAGTGAAGAATCGAAGTTGTCGAGACCCGGCGTCCGCGACGACGATCCGGCCATCGGCGAGACGGCCAGCTCCGGCGATCCGGCTGAATTGGTGGCTGGTGTCTGCATTCGGGCCGATGATCAACAGCGGAGATGCAAGCAAGCGCTCCGCATGGGCGCCGGCACGCTGCGGACGTGAGTTTTCCACGATCCGGATGCCGGCGCTGTCGCGGCTTCCCTGCGCGCTCAGACCGTGCAATCGGCCACCCGCGCATAGCACGATTGCGACGACAACGCCGGTGCCCGACCGTCTCACTTGCCGCTCACAGGATCATCCATCGGGTCGTTCTCCTACGGCGCCAGCGCCCGACTCCTGACCTCCGCCAGCAGCCGCGCGGCGAATTCCTCGACCGGCACGATCTCCTGCTTGTTCCCCGCTCCGCGCACCCGCACCGCGACGGTTCCCCCATCCGCTTCACGCTGACCGATCACCGCCATGTACGGCACGTGCATCAGCTCGCCGTCGCGGATCCGGTAGTTGAGCGTTTCGCCACGGTCGTCGAGATGGGCGCGAAGCCCGGCATCGCGCAGCCGCTCCGTGACCGCGCGCGCGGCATCCAGCTGGGTATCGCCGATCGGAAGGATCCGCACCTGCTCGGGTGCGAGCCAGAGCGGGAACGCCCCGGCGAAGTGTTCGATCAGGATCGCCATGAACCGCTCGAACGAGCCGCTCACGGCGCGGTGGATGATCACCGGACGGTGCTCGGTGTTGTCCTCGCCGACGTACGAGAGGTCGAAGCGCTCGGGGTTGGAGTAGTCGAGCTGGATGGTGCCGAGTTGCCATTTCCGGCCGATCGCGTCCTCGACGTCGAAGTCGATCTTGGGACCGTAGAACGCACCATCGCCGGCCTTGAGTTCGTACGGCAGGCCAGTTGCCTCGAGGGCGTGACGAAGGGAGCGCTCCGCTTCATCCCACATCTGGTCGGAGCCGATCCGCTGCTCCGGCCGCGTGGCGAACTTGAGCGCCGCCTTGAGGCCGAAGGTGGCGTAGTACTTGAGGATGAACTGCACCAGTCGATGCACCTCGGCCTGGATCTGCCGCTCCATCAGGAAGATGTGGCAATCGTCCTGCTGGAACTGGCGCACGCGGGTCAGCCCGGAGAGCGCGCCGGAGACTTCGTTGCGATGCAGCACGTCGTACGTGTTGTAGCGCAGCGGCAATTCCTTGTACGAATGCTTCTTTGCCTGATACAACAGGTAGTGCGACGGACAGTTCATCGGCTTGAGCGAGAAGTCGTGCTCGCCGGTTTCCTTGTCGAGGACCAGGAACATGTTCTCCTGGTACTTCCCCCAATGTCCGGAGATCTCCCAGAGCGCCTTGTTGAAGAGGAGCGGCGTGCGCACTTCGTGGTAGCCGTCGCGCTGCAGCTCGCGGAGGTAGCCGTTGATCTCGTTGATCATCACCGTGCCGCGATCGGTCCAGAAGGCGGCGCCCGGCGCGAAGGGATGGAACAGGAAGAGATCGAGATGCCGGCCAACCACGCGATGGTCGCGCTTCTTGGCTTCATCGAGCCGCGAGAGATGCTGGGCAAGATCGTCCTTCTTGAAGAAGGCAGTGCCGTAGATCCGCTGCAGCATCTGTCGCGACGAATCGCCACGCCAGTACGCGCCCGCGCCCGACAGCAGCTTGAAGTGCTTCAGCTTCCCGGTGCTCGGCACGTGGGGGCCGCGGCAGAGATCGACGAACGGACCGTCGGTGTAGACGGTGATCGTCTCGTCGGCGCCGAGTTCGGAGATGCGCTCGAGCTTGAGTGGATCGTCGGCGAACCGGCGATTCGCCTCGTCGCGGTCGACGACTTCGCGCACGAACGGATAGTCGTTGGCGACGACGACGGCCATCTTCGCCTCGATCTCCTCGAGATCCTCTGGCGTGAACGGTCGCGGCACGGCGAAGTCGTAGTAGAACCCCTCGTCGATCGCGGGGCCGAAACCGATCCCCGCGTCGGGAAAGACCTCGCGCACCGCCGTCGCGAGGATGTGCGCGGCGGAGTGACGCAGGACGCCGAGGGAGTCGGCATCGCGCTCGGTGAGAATGGCGACGCGATCACCGTCCTCCAGAGGGCGGGAGAGATCGCGGATCTGGTCGTTCACCCGGATCGCCACGGCGGCGCGTGCGAGGCCGGGGCCGATCGCCGCCGCCAGCTCCGCTCCGGTCGTCCCGGGCGCGACTTCGCGCACGGAGCCGTCGGGAAGGGTGACGCGGATCGGACCGGACATCGCGGGTGCTGCGCTCGCAGTTGGCACCATATCTCTCCTGATTCGAGGCTTGTAGTTTATCACCATGGCGCGCATCACAGTACGCAGCACGACCGATCGGAGTCACCCGGCGGCAACCATCGGCGTGGTGGTTGCCGGTCTCGGGCTGGGCCTGGCGGTCGGATTCATTCTCGGCGAACTCGCCGGTCCGCTAGCCGCGCGAACGATCCGCCGGCGGGGAAATGGGGCCGTTCCGCGGCCGGTAGTCGCCGACCTGGTGCGTCGGGCCGAAGATGCCCTCGCGCTCGACCCGTCGCTCGACGCGCTGGCGCTCGACGTGGTCGCGGTGCGATCGGGTGGCGTCGAGCTGCACGGCTGGGTCACCGATCGCCCGATGCGGGTACAGGTGCTCCGGCGCGTCGCCGAGGCGATTCATCCCGCGGCAGTGATCGACTGCCTTCGTGTCACCGGCGAAGACGACGAGGAGTCGTTGCCGGTCGAGTACGCCGCCGGTCCATGCATCGCATGACTGCTCCGCTCGCACCGCAATTCGATCCGAAGGAGATCGAAGGGCCGCTCTATCGCTGGTGGCTCGAGCAGCGCCTCTTCCACGCCGATCCCGACGCTCCCGGCGACCCGTACGTGATCCAGATGCCGCCGCCGAACGTGACCGCGCGGCTGCACATGGGCCACGGGCTCAACGACACCGTCCAGGATGTCATCATCCGCTTCGAGCGGATGCGCGGTCGCAACACGCTCTGGATGCCGGGGACCGACCACGCCGGCATCGCCACGCAGAACGTGGTGGAGAAGCAGCTCGCCCGCGAAGGGCTGACGCGCTTCGATCTCGGGCGCGACGCCTTTGTCGACCGGGTGAAGGCGTTCGTCCGCGAGACCGGCGGCGAGATCCTCACGCAGCTCCAGGCGCTCGGCTGTTCGGCGGACTGGGATCGCACCTACTACACACTGTCGCCGGAGCTCTCCTCGACGGTCCGCGAAGTCTTTGTGCGGCTCCACGAAAAGGGGCTGATCTATCGCGGGAAGTACATCGTCAACTGGTGTCCCCGCTGCCTGACGACGCTGAGCAACGAAGAGGTCGAGAAGGAAGAACAGCCATCCTCGCTCTGGCACTTCCGGTATCCGCTGGCAAACGGCGTGGGGAGCATCGTGGTCGCCACGACACGTCCGGAGACGATGCTCGGCGACACCGGGATCGCGGTGCATCCTGATGATCCGCGCTACCAGGCGATCATCGGAGAACTGGTCCAGCTGCCGCTCACCGACCGGCAGATTCCGATCGTTGCCGATGCAGCGGTCGATCCCGCGTTCGGAAGCGGTGCGGTCAAGGTCACGCCGGCGCACGATCCGATCGACTTCGAGATCGGGCAGCGCCACGGATTGATGACGATCGACGTCATGACGCCGGAAGCGCGGATGAGCCAGACCGTGCCGGAATCGTTCCAGGGACTCGATCGCTACGACGCGCGGCGACGCGTCGTCGCGGCACTCGACCAGCTCGGATTCCTGGAGAAGATCGAGCCGCATACCCACGCCGTCGGCCACTGCTATCGCTGCGGCACCGTCGTCGAGCCGCGGCTCTCCGATCAATGGTTCGTCAAGATGGCGCCGCTCGCCAAGCCGGCGCTCGCGGCGTATCGCGACGGCACGCTTCGCTTCATTCCCGAGTTCCAGGGCGGTGTGTACGCGCACTGGCTGGAGAACATCCGCGACTGGTGCATCTCGCGACAGCTCTGGTGGGGACACCGGATTCCGGTCTGGTACTGCCAGCACGACGGCTGCCGCCAGATGATCGTCGCGCGTGAAGATCCGGCAGCGTGTCCATCGTGTCACGGCCCGGTGGTGCAGGACGAGGATGTGCTCGACACCTGGTTCTCGTCGTGGCTGGTGCCGTTCACGTCCCTCGGCTGGCCGGAGCGGACAGCGTCGTTGCAGCGATTCTATCCCAGCCACACGCTGATCTCGGCGCCGGAGATCATCTATCTCTGGGTCGCGCGGATGATCATGTCGGGGATCGAGTTCATGGGCGAGGTTCCCTACACCACGATCTACCTGCACGGCACGGTCCGCGACACGCAGCATCGCAAGATGTCGAAGTCGCTCGGCAACGGGATCGATCCGGTTGCCGTGATCGACCGATACGGCGCCGACGCGCTGCGCTACACCGTCGTCAGCGGGATGTCGGTGGGGACCGACGTGATCCTCGATCCCGACGACCTCGAGACGTCGTTCGCCTCGGGGCGGTACTTCGCCAACAAGCTGTGGAACATCGGACGGCTTCTCCTCGGACATCTGGCGGACGGAGCGGCGCCACTCGATGCCATCGCGCCGGAACGACTGACCCTCGCCGACCGCTGGATCCTGTCGCGGCTGCACGACGCGATCGGCGAGGCGACCTCGTCATACCAGTCGTTCGAGCTCAATCACGCGACCGCGGCGATCTACCATTTCCTCTGGACCGACTTCGCCGACTGGTACCTGGAACAGATCAAGCCGAGGCTCTACGGCAACGTTGACGGCGGAGATGTGGCGCGAGCCATTGCCGCGCATGCGTTCGACGTCGCCCTGCGGTTGCTGCATCCGGTGATGCCGTTCATCACCGAAGCGCTCTGGCAGCGGCTGCCGAACCACGAGGGCGGCGCATCGATCGTCCGCGCGGCGTGGCCGGCGGGCAGCTCCGCGCGGCTGGATGCCGCGGCCGTCGAAGACTTCACCACGGTACAGCGACTGGTCGATGCGATTCGCGGCGTGCGCGCCGAATACAAGGTGCCACCCGGGACGCCGGTGCACGTCACCATCGCCGATGCGAGTGCACTGGCGCAGCGTGCCATTGCCGCCGAAGGTGACACGATCCGCCGGCTGGCAAAGGCGAGTGCACTCGAAGCCGGAAGTGGTGGAGGGCAATCGGGAGGCACGGCGGTCCTCGACGACGGGACCAAGATCATCGTCCCGCTGGGCGATCTCGTCGACATCGAGAAGGAGTGCGCCCGGCTCGGCGCCGAGGCCGACAAGCTCGACAGGCTGATCGCGTCGCAGGAAGGGAAACTGGCGAACGAACAGTTCGTCTCCCGCGCGCCGGCCGCGGTGATCGAGAAGGAGCGGGAGAAACTGGTCGCGTGGCGTGCGCAGGTGGCTGCCATGCGCGATCAACGGCGCACGCTGGGATGTGCCGGCTGAAGCGGTGGGCGCTCTTCGCTCTCACCGCGGGTGTGATCGCGTGTGCGCGGATGGAAGCACCTCCCGGTGGCCCACCGCGGTTCATCGCGCCAGTCCTGCTGAGCACCTTCCCCGCCGATACGACCTGCGTCGCACCGCTCCGCGGCGACGCGGAGTTCGTCCTCGATGAGGTGGTGAGCTACGGCTCGCAACCGAATTTCGGCCTTGGTACCGGCGACATCGAGAAATTGGTCCTGCTCTCGCCGGACACGCTTATCCCTGCGGTGGCGTGGCAACGAAATCGGATCGGCGTGCGGCCACGCCATGGCTGGCGGCCGAACACCGCCTACCGGATCGAACTCCTCCCCGGTCTGCGCGACGTCCATCCCCGCCAGAACCAGATGAAGACCGGCGGCGTCATTTCCTTCAGCACCGGCGGCGCCTGCCCCACTCGGTCGCTGTCGGGGCGGGCCGTCGACTGGGCGACGCGACGCGGCGTCCCGCAGGCATTCGTCGACGCGATTCACCTTCCCGATTCGTTGCATTACCGGACCATCGCCGACTCGACCGGACGCTTCGTGATGCAGCGGCTCCCCGACGGGATCTTCCTGGTGCGCGCAGTGATCGATCAGAACCAGGATCATCGCTGGCAGGTGACCGAGTCATGGGATACGGTGCGCGCGGGTCCCGGCCGAGATTCGGTGGGCGAGATCTGGGCATTCCAGCGCGACACATTCCCGCCAAAGATCCAGACAGCCGCGCGGCAGGACTCGAACACCATCGCGGTCACGTTCACACGGCCGGTCGATCCGTTCCTGCGGCTGGACAGCACCGCGATGCGGGTCGTGGTGATCCTGCCATCGGGCGATTCGGGGTCGATCGGGCCGATCGAGGCGATGCCGAAGGCGCTCTACGATTCGCTGCATCCGGCGGTCGCGGCGCACTCGGCTGCGAAGGACAGCGCGGCGGTGCGGGATTCGGTCGCGAAGGATTCGGCGCGGAAGGCCGAGGCACTCCGGCCGACGCTCACCAAGATCATCAAGGCACCGCCGGTGGTCGACGACTCGCCGAAAGAGAAGCGGCCTGAGCTCGGCACGATCATCGTGATCCGGACGCGCGGCAAATTGCAGCTGGGGGAGAAGTACGTCATCGAACTGAAGGGAGTGAAGCTCGCCGGCGGGGCGACAGGAAATCCTCCGCTCTATCCATTTGAGGTGCCGAAACCGACGGCGGCGGATAGTGCGAAGGCGAAGACCGATTCGATCGCCAAGGTGAAGGCCGATTCGATCGCTCGCGCGAAGACAGACTCACTCAAGACAGCGCGGGATACCACCCGGAAGCCGACGCGGCCTGACTCCGGCACCCCCGTGATACCGCCGCCGGTGAAGGCGGACACCCACCGCGTGGTCCGGCATCGATGACGGGCAACGGATCGCCGCGGCGCGCCGTCTTCCTCGATCGTGACGGGACGCTGATCGACGATCCGGGATATGTCGACGATCCCGCACGAGTCCACCTGCTCCCTGGAGTCGCCGAGGCGCTGCAGGCGCTCGAGCGGGCCGGGTTTCTCCGAATCATCATCACGAATCAATCGGCGATCGGTCGCGGGTGGATTACCTCCGATCAATACCTCACGATCCAGCGGGAAGTCGAGCGGCAACTCATCGCTGCGGGCGCGTCGATTGACGCTACGTATCACTGTCCCCACACGCCGGACGCCGGATGCACCTGCCGCAAGCCCGGGACTGCACTCCATCGGGAAGCGGTCGCCAGCTGGACGATCGATGTCGCTGCAAGCTGGTGCGTCGGCGACCAGATCCGCGACCTCGAACCGGCGCGGGAGCTGGGCTGCCGGTCGCTCCTGGTCCGCACCGGGAAGGGAGCCGCCGCAGTTGATGAGGCGGTCGCCCTGGGGGCTGCCGTCGCTGACGATCTCGCCGCGGGGATCGGGCTCCTCACTCGTTAGATTTGCGCCCGTGACGTACCGGGTGGCGGTCGCGGCCTCCGGCCGTGGTAGCAATTTCAGTGCACTCTGCGACGCGCTGGCGGGAAGCGACACCGCTCGAGTGGTGCTGCTGATTACCGATCGAGATGCACCGGTAATGAGCGCCGCCACAGACCGCGGCGTCGCCTCCCACCGGCTTGTTGATTCCGCCAGCGCCGACGAATGGCGCCGGGCACTCGTCGAGGTGTCGTGCGACCTCCTCGTTCTCGCCGGCTACCTGCGACTGGTGCCGGCGGGGGTGGTCGAGGCGATGCGCGGACGGATCATCAACGTTCATCCGGCGCTGTTGCCGGGATACGGTGGCAAGGGGATGCACGGCGATCGAGTACACGCCGCGGTGCTCGCCGCCGGCGATCGAGAGAGCGGTGCCACGGTGCATCTCGTCGACGAAGTTTATGACCGCGGCGAGATCCTGGCGCAGGGGCGGGTTGCCGTGCCGCCGGGAGCGACCAGCGCGGAACTGGCGCGAGCGGTGCTGGCCGTCGAGCACCGAATTCTTCCCGCCGCGGTGCTCGCCGCCGCAGCGGCCGGACGACCGGTACGATTCGAGTTTGCTGATGCTGTCTGATCGGAGATGCCGCTGATGCCGCGTGCGCTGATTTCGGTGAGCGACAAGCGTGGAATTCTCGCCTTTGGCGAAGGCTTGGCGCGCCTGGGGTGGGAGCTGGTCTCCACCGGCGGGACGGCGGCGCTCCTGCGCGAGGGCGGTGTCGATGTGACGACGGTCGACGAGGTGACCGGCTTCCCCGAGATCCTCGACGGGCGCGTCAAGACGTTGCATCCCGCGATCCATGCCGGGCTCCTCACCCGTCCCGATCGCACCGAACATCTCCGGCAGATGGACGAATTCGGCTTCGACCGGTTCGACCTCGTCGCGGTCAACCTCTATCCGTTCCAGGCGACGATCGCGCATCCGGGCGTGACGTTCGAGGATGCGATCGAGAACATCGACATCGGCGGTCCCTCGATGTTGCGATCGGCAGCGAAGAACTTCGAGTACGTCCTCCCCGTCGTCGATCCGAAGGATTACGCCCGGGTGCTCGACCTCCTCAGCCGCGGCGAGATCGATTTCGAGACCCGCCGCGAATTCGCCGCGAAGGTCTTCATTCATACCGCCGACTACGACAGCGCGATCGCCCACTACCTCACGCCGTGGCAGGACACGCTGCCGCCGCGGGTGACGCTGTCGATGGAGCAGCGGCAGGTGCTGCGCTACGGCGAGAACCCGCAGCAGCGCGCCGGCCTCTATGTGACCGAGGAGCCGCGGGGCATCGGTGACCTGACCCAGCGGCAGGGGAAGGAACTGTCGTTCAACAACATCCTCGATATCGACGCCGCGATGCTCGCGGTCGCATCGTGGAGCAACGAGGTTGCCTGCGCCGTCATCAAGCACACCACACCGTGCGGCGTGGCACTGGGGCGGTCGGTCGCCGAAGCGTTTCAGCGCGCCCGCGCATCTGATCCGGTGTCGGCGTTCGGGTCGGTGATCGCGTTCAACACGGTGGTTGATCGAACGGCGGCGGAAGCGATGAGCGACCTGTTCATCGAGGTGGTGGTCGCCCCGGCGTTCCACGCCGATGCCCTCGCCGTCTTCTCGGCGCGGAAGAATCTCCGGGTGGTGGAGTTGCCGGTGACGCGGGCCCCGCACGGGCTCGACTGGAAGAAGATTCGCGGCGGGTTCCTGATTCAGGACCAGTTCACCTTCTCACCGGCCGAAGAACACTGGCGCGTCGCGACCACGCGTGAACCGACCGAGGAAGAGATGAATGACCTCCGCTTTGCCTGGGCAGCGGTGGCCACGGTGAAGTCAAACGCCATTGTGCTGAGCCGCGACCGGCAGACGATCGGGATCGGCGCCGGGCAGATGAGCCGGGTCGACGCTGCCTTTCTCGCGATCTACAAGGCGCGCCAGTCGGGACACCCGACGGCGGGCGCCGTGCTCGCCTCCGACGGCTTCTTTCCGTTCGCTGACGGCGTCGAGCAGGCGGCATCGGCCGGGGTCCGCGCAATCATCCAGCCCGGCGGATCGGTCCGCGACGCCGAAGTCACCGAAGCGGCTAACAAACTGGACATTGCGATGGTATTGACCGGTGTCCGGATGTTCCGCCACTAGGGAATCATGGTTTCTCAGGAGCACCACTTGAACGAAGATCGCGACACCCGCCCGCCCTATCTCTACGCGGCGCTGACCTTTCTGGTCATCTTCATCATCTACTGCTTCACGCTCTCCCCGACCACGGCGTTCTGGGATACCTCGGAGTACATCGCGGCGGCCAAGGTGCTCGGCATCCCGCATCCGCCGGGGAATCCGCTCTTCACGCTGATGGCGCACGTGTGGGGGATGATGCCGCTGGCGGGGAACTACGCCAAGCGGATCAACTACTTCGCGGCGTTCACCAGCGCGGCGGGCGCCGGGTTCTGGTTTCTCGTCGCGGAGCGGTGGATGCGCGGGATCCTGCCGGCGCGCGGTCCGCGGATTGCCGCGGCGTTCGCCGGGATCTTCGCCAGCGCGATGGCGTGGACGGTGTGGAACCAGTCGACGGTGAACGAAAAGGTGTACACCGTCTCGATGCTCAGCATCGCGATGATCACCTGGTGCATGGTGCGGTGGGGCGATCTCGAGGATTCGCCGCGGCGCAACAACCTGCTCATCCTTGCGGCGTATCTCGGGGCGCTGACGTCCACTAACCACATGATGGGCGTCCTCGGTATCCCGATGATCGCCTTCTACGTGCTGTGGAGCTCACCGCGCCTCGCGATCCAGCCGTGGGTACTGCTGATGGCGTGGGTGCTCCTCCTTGGCGTTTCGGGAATTCTCGGCGACTCCCTGGCAATTCTCACGCACGGTGGCGGATGGGGAAATTCGGCAGCCACCCTGACCTATCCGTCCAGCTCCGACTCGTCGTCGTTCACCGCGCTCACCCGCATCGGCGGGATGCTGATCATGGTGGCGCTCGCCGGCTGGGGGATCTACAAGGACCGGAAGAATCCGCTGCTCTACATCGGCGTCCTCGCGGTGCTGATCGGCTTCACGCTCAACTACATCTACCTCCCGATTCGCGCGGCGCAGCATCCATCGATCAACGAAGGGGAGCCGACCGGATTCTTCTCGCAGGCGCTCAGCGACGTCATCAACCGGATCCAGTACGGCAAGGGCCCGGTCTCCCAGCGGATGTCGCCGTTCGGCGCGCAGCTCGGGATGTACTGGCACTACTGGAGCTGGCAGTGGGCCAAGGATATCGGCGGCTTCGCCAGCGCCGCGACCGGGATCTTCACGGCGCTCTGCGCCTGGGGACTCGGGATGCTCCTTGCCAAGGACAAGAAGAGCGGGACCGCCGCCGCGATCATGCTCGTCATCCTGACGCTGGCGCTGATCTACTATCTCAACTTCCGCTACATGTACACCTATCCCGGCGTGTCGAACGACGACAAGGAGGTCCGTGAGCGCGACTACTTCTTCGTCGCGTCATTCGCCTTCGTCGGCGTCCTGATTGCGGCCGGATTTGCGGCGGCCATTCGAGCGACTGCCGAGTGGCTCGGCGGCCGGGTGAGCGAACAGAAACGATGGCTCGCCGGCACGCCGGTCCTGGCGCTGGCGCTGATCCCGCTCCTCGGCAATCGCGGCAGCGCTCCGCGCAACAAGGAGACGCTCGCGAGCGACTTCGCCGTCGACATGCTGCAGTCGGTCGACCCGTACGGAATCCTGATCACCGCTGGCGACAACGACACGTTCCCGCTCTGGTTTGCGCAGGAGGTCCTCGGTGTACGTCAGGACGTGACGCTCGCGAACCTGTCGCTGATGAATACCGATTGGCACCTGCATCAATTGGAACGGCGCGTCACCCCGCCGTTCAATCCCGCCGATGCACCACCGATCTGGCGACTCGGCACCGATTCCAACGGCGTCCCGCTGACCGGCGGAGCGCCCGAAGCCCATTGGGAGATGCCGCACGGGTCGGTCCTCAATGAATCGATCGGGACCCTCGATTCGATTCCGGAGCTGAACCAGGTCAGCGGCGACTCGCTGACGATCGGCGCGATCGGGATGAAGCTCGGCACCACGACCCTGACCAAGAGCGATATCGCCACACTGCTCCTCATCAAGGACAACCTCGGGAAGCGGCCGATCTTCTTCTCGTGGAGTGACGGCAACTATCCCGACCAGACGTTCGGCCTGTCGAACTACCTCGTCGGCCAGGGGATGGTGCGGAAGCTGATGACCGCGCCGGTAGTGGTGCATGGGCCGATCACGAACTCGGCGATCGGATTCGTGGACCTCCCCAAGTCCCGCACGCTGCTCTTCGACGTCTACCATCCGGAGGCTGCAGCACACGATCGTCCGCTCGGCTGGTTCGATCCGCCGTCGGCATCGATTCTCTGCCTCTACGAAATCGTCTACAGCGGGTTCGGACAGGCGCTGCTCCAGGCCGGCGACACCACGCACGCCGCCAAGGCCGAGTCGGTTGCCTCACGGGTGCAGCGGTCAATCAGCGGTCAATGCGCGTGAGGATCTCCTCGGCGTCGATGGCGATGGCGATGGCGGCCGCAATGCTCGTCGCCGCGAGCGGCAGCGGTCAGCAGCCACGCGTCACCGAACAGACGAGCGGCGTCCGTTCGCTGTTGCAGTCGGTCAGCGCGGTCAACGAAAAGGTCGCGTGGGCCGGCGGCGCGAACGGGACCGTCGTTCGCACCATTGATGGCGGCGATCACTGGGAGCGGCGGCCGATCGATGGTGCCGCGCGCCTGGAATTCCGGGGCATTCACGCGATCAGTGGCAACGAAGCGTGGGCGCTGAGTGCCGGGAACGGCGGCGCGTCGCGGATCTATCACACGACTGACGGCGGCGACCACTGGACGCTGCAGTTCACCAACACCGACTCCACTGCATTCTTCGACTGCATCACCTTCTTTGATGCACGGCATGGCGCGGCGTACAGTGACGCGTCGCAGGGGCGCACAACGGTGCTGCGCACGGAAGACGCCGGCGCACACTGGATGCTGCTGCCGCAGAGCGCCGTTCCCGCGCCGCTCGCCGGCGAAGGCGGCTTTGCATCGAGCAACAGTTGCATCGTCAGCGTCGACGGGCGGCACGGTTGGATCTCCGCCAGCGAGCCCGGCGCGCGGATCTTCCACACCGTCGACGCCGGAGCCACCTGGACGATCGCCGCGGCGTCCACTCCGTTCTTTCACAGCAGCACCGGCGGGATCACGGCGATCTCGTTCCGCGACGCCAAGCACGGGATCGGCGTTGCGGCGCGGGTCGATGCCGCGATGGCGCGCGACACCACCTCCGCCAGCGTTGCCACTACCGATGACGGCGGCATGACCTGGACGTTGCGCACGCGGCCGCCGCGCGCGGGGTCGCTCTCGGGCGTGGCGCTCGTGCCGAAGGCCGGCGACAGGACCGCAGTTGTGGCGGGATATGGCGGACTGTTCGTGACCCGTGACAACGGCCAGACGTGGGATGTGGCGACGACGAATGGCTATTGGGCGGTTCGCGCGGCAGGAAAGCGCGCATGGGCCGTTGGCCCCGGCGGCAGGATTACCCGGCTCGATTTCTGAGCAGGGTGCGCGCCAGCTTCACGTAGAGTTCCACACCTTCGAGCAGATCGCCGATCGGCATATGCTCGTGATCGGTGTGGGCGACGTGAATCGTCCCCGGGCCGAACTGGTAGCAGGTTCCCCACGATCCGTGATAGGCGAGATCCGAGGCGTACGCGACCGTCGTTGACGGCCAGCCGGGAAGTGCCGGTGCCGTTGCCATCGGAATCCCCCCGGCGACCGTGACGTCGATCTGGTCGCCTGCCGCGGCGGTGATCGCCGCAACGATCGGTTCGGCCGGACCGACCAATCGAACATGAATATCTGCGCGCGCCGACGGGGCGATCACATTCGGGGCTTCGCCTCCGCTGATCCTGCCGATGTTCAGCGTGCAGGGGCCGAGGACCGGATCCACGGGGAGTGGGAGGGCGCGAATCCGTGCGAGTGCGTCAAGAAGGCGATTGATCGCCGAATCGCCAAGCTCGGGATAGCCGGAATGCGCCGCCCGTCCGCGCGCGCGCAGTACGACCTTGCAACTTCCCTTCTGCGCCGTGACGAGCTTGTTCTCTGTCGGCTCTCCGTTGATGAGAAACGACCCCTTCGGCTCCAGCGACGCCGCCGCGATCGCGCCCGCCGAGCCGTCTTCCTCGTCCACCACGAAGAGCAACCCGACGCGCTCTTCGCCCTCGGCCACCAGTTGCTCAGCGGCGGCAATCATCGCGGCGGCGATCCCCTTCGCATCGCAGGCGCCGCGACCGCGAATCATCTCGGCGTCGACCGAGATCGGCAGCTGCGGCGGCACCGTATCGAGGTGCGTCGAGAAGACGACCACCGGTGCACCGCGATGCGCGTAGACATTGTCGCGTCCCGGCGCCACTTCCTGACGCTGCACTCGCCACCCACGCCGCCCGAGAAACCAGGCGATGTATTCGACGACGTCGCCCTCGGAGCGGGTCTCCGACGGGATGGCCATGAGGTCGCGGGTGAGTGCGACCGGATCGATGATTGAATGGGTCACGCGAGAGAAGTTATCGAGGGGGCCGGTACAGCGCATCGCCGGCCCTGACGGCGCTCTGACCCGTGCCGACTGCCGCGCCGAGGGCGTAACGACCAAGCTCAAGCAGTTGTCGGCGGGCTCACACCGGAGGGACCAATGCTCAACCGGATGATCACGATCATCGCCATGGCCTTGTCGATCGGTGCGGCACACGCCGACGCTCAGACGGCGCCACCACCGGGACCGCCGCCTGCGCCGTGCAAGGCGGACTCCAACGCGCGACGCTTCGACTTCTGGGTCGGCGAGTGGAATGTCACGCCGGCCAACGCCTCGGTCGTGGTGGGGCACAGCCAGATCCAGGTCATCAGCGGCGGCTGCGCGCTCCTCGAGAACTGGACAGCGACGAACGGCTCCGACGGCAAGAGCATCAACACCTACAACCCGCAGTTGCACCACTGGGAACAGTTCTGGGTCGGCTCCGGAGGAACGGTAACCGAGTATCGTGACAGTGAGTGGCGCGGCGACACGCTGGTCTACCTGGCGCGTTCGATGGGTCCGCCGGGCGGGATGCTGCAGCGCCTGAGCTTCGCGCCAGTTGATCGCAGCACCGTCAGGCAACTTGGCGAAATGTCGATGGATGGCGGGAAGAGCTGGACGGTGGGATACGACCTCCTTTACCACCGCGCGCAATAGCCATTCTTCCGTCCCCCTTCCCGAGCCAACTACCCCCTCCGTAGGTTTCAGGACGGGGCGTGGTGGCAGAGCGGTCGATTGCACCGGTCTTGAAAACCGGCAGGCCTTCACGGGCCTCGTGAGTTCGAATCTCACCCGCGCCGTGCCATTTCGCGTTTCTCAAACCGAGGTGATGACCGATGCGCCGCATCCTCGCAGGCTCGATTCTCTCGCTCTTCTCTGCCCTTCCCCTGGCGGCCCAGTTTGAGGGGTCCGTCGTGATGGACATGCCCGGCAGCGCGGCAGGCGGGCAGATGACCTACTACATCAAGGGGAGCATGCTCGCCGCGAAGTTCTCGATGAATGGCGGCGGTGCGGTGCACGAAGGGCGGATGATCTTCGACATCCCCAATCACAAGATGACGGTGCTGGTACCCATGGCGATGAACGGCATGAAGGGGATGAAGATGGTCATGGACACCAAGGACATGGGAGATTCCTCCGCGTCGACGACGGAAGCCAAGGCGCTCGGCACCTCCGAAACGATCGCCGGGTACAAGTGCGACGACATTCAGGTGATCGACAAAGGAAAGCCGTCTTCAACGATCTGCCTGACCCACGACCTCGGGTTCTTCGCGTACGCCGCCATGGGCGCGATGGGGCGCCGTGCGGCATCGCCGAGCTGGACGAGGGTGATCGGCAACAAGCCGGCGTTCCCGCTGAAGGTCACGGATGACAAGGGGAAGGTCGTGATGATCGCCACGTCGGTGCAGAAGGGCAGCGTTCCGGACGACGCGTTCTCGGTCCCGGACGGGTACATGGATGCCAGCGGCGGAATGGCCGGAATGATGGGCGGACGCGGTCCGCAGTTCTGAGAAGAGTGCAACCGATACTGCAGGGACCGTCAACCGTGGCGGCCCCTTGTCCGCTGGTTCACCTGTGCCCGGAGCTCGTGTGAGAATCGCTCGACCGATCGCCATTGGCTGCGCATTCGTCCTTGCAGGCTCGCCGCTCGCCGCACAGGGAGTCCCGGCCGGAAGGGTCGTCCTCTCGGTGACGACGCACCTCCCGGACTCGCTCAAGAGCCGCGTCCCGATCGGCGACAGTATCACCCTCCGGATCTCCGCCGCAACCGACGGCAAGCGCTTCGCCTTCGGCATCACCCCGGGTGAGTTGGCCGCGATGCCGATGCTGAATGGCATCTCGGTGCGGGCGATTTACGACAAGGGCGCCGATTCGCTCCACATCGGGATCCTGGTGCCACCGTCGATGGCTGCGATGGCCGGTGGCGGCCCCGGGATGCGCATCGACCTGTCGACCTCGACGATCGATTCCGCGTTGAAAACGGTGTCGGGGAAGCTCGATTCGGCGGCGTCGCATGGAATAGACTCGGCAGCGATGCGTGCGATGCATCCCCCGATGCCGGCGATGCGATCGCTCGGCACCACCTCGACCGTGGCCGGGATGCAATGCGCCAACTGGGAAACGATCACCGCGAACGATACGGTGATAACCTGCGTGATCCCGACGCCGGCGGCGATCCAGGCATTTCAGGAGCAGTTCAAGGCAAAGATGGGATTGGCAAAGCTGATGGAGCGGTACCCGCAACTCGCGCAGATGCAGGAGCAGGCGTACGGCGGCAAGCCGATGACGCCGATCCGAATGAGCGAGTCGCGGCTGGGGATGCACATGGAACTGGTGTCGATCACGCTCGGCGAACCCGACCCGGCCGAGTTCCAGCTGCCGGCTGATCTCAAGCCGATGCCGCTCCCCGGCATGCCCGGCAAGCCGTCGACGATGGGAGCGCTCAACCAGCAGTGATCCGACGCTTCCCGCCGTGCGCGCTGATCGTTCTCGCAGCGTGCACGGCACCCGCGCGACCCGCCGCCTCGCACGCTCAGTTCGACGACGCCGAAGGACACCCGGTCACCGTGAGCGATCTCCCGGTGCACCGAATCGTGTCGACGATGCAGTCGGCCACCGAGTGGCTGGTCCGGATGGGAGAAGGCCATCGGCTGGTGGCACGAACCGATTTCGACCACGAGCCGGAACTCGCCTCACTCCCGTCGATCGGCGGCGGCCTCGATCCGAGCGCTGAAGTCGTCGCGGCGCTCAAGCCCGACGTGATCATCGGCTGGCACAATCGCTCAAGTGCCGATCTGGAAACCGCACTGCAGCCATTTCACATCCCGGTGCTGTCGTTCGAGACGACTGATACCGCCGATCTCTTCCTGAACCTCGTGCGACTCGGCGATCTCGTCGCGCAACCCGGGCGTGCAGACTCGCTCGCGAACGCGCTGCGCGCCGACCTGCGGGCGACCCGCCGCGATGCCTGCGCCGATACCACCTCCGCGCGGCCGACCGTTCTCCTCGTCCTGTGGACCGATCCTCCGATGACCGCAGGCAGCGGCACGTGGATGACGACCGTCCTCGAGACGGCGTGCATGCGCAACGTCTTCGACGACGTGCATGCCGCGTGGCCCACGGTGTCGCTCGAATCGATCGCGGCCCGCAACCCGGACTGGATCCTCACGTCGAGGGGTGAACCGGGGCAACGCCTCGCCGACCTCCGGTCGCGCGTCGGGTGGCGGGACCTCGCCGCGGTGAAGGCGGGCCGCGTCCTCGAGATTCCGGGGGACCTCTTTGCCCGTGCAGGCCCCACCATCGGTGACGCCGCCCGCGCGATCGTGGCGGCCCGGCGCACCATCGAGGGACATCCGGCGGGATGACACCTCCCAGCGCGTCCGTTATCTTCTCCGTCGTTCCGGAGCGATGGCCGAGTGGCTGAAGGCGGCGGTTTGCTAAACCGTTTTAGGGGGGAAACTTCCTAACGAGGGTTCGAATCCCTCTCGCTCCGCTGGCAGCACGAAGAGGTCGCGAACCCTGGCCCGATGGGCCGGAGCCCCGCGACCTTCGTCATCTCATCCCCCGAGCTCGGAGTCGCCTCGCCGATGCCTGCACCGCGAGTCCGGTTTGCCCCGTCTCCTACCGGCTTCCTTCACGTCGGAGGGGCGCGCACAGCGCTCTTCAACTGGCTCTACGCCCGGCAGACCGGCGGCGTTTTCGTCCTGCGGATCGAGGATACCGACAAGGAGCGAAGCACCGACGCGCACACCCAGGTCATCCTCGACGGACTCTCGTGGCTCGGCGTCACCTGGGATGAGGGACCGTACTTTCAGGGTGCCTATGCCGAGCGCCATCGCGCCGATGCCGAGCGGCTCCTTGCCAGCGGCCACGCCTATCGCGACTTTCTCACCGCCGACGAACTCAATGCGGCTCGCGATCGTGCCAAGGCGCGGGGCGTCCCGTTCCGCTATCACAAGGCCGAGCTCGAACTCCCCGCCGACGAAGTGCAGCGACGCGCTACCGCGGGAGCGCCATACACCATCCGCTTCGCCATGCCCGACGAGGAGATCGCCTGGAACGATGCGGTCCACGGGCCGATCTCGTGGCAGGGTCGCGATCTCGACGACTTCATCATTCTCCGTTCGGACAGCTCCGCCATCTACAACATGGCTGTTGTATCAGATGATATAGCGATGGGGATCACGCACGTGATTCGCGGCGATGACCACGTCTCCAACACGCCGAAGCAGATCGCCCTCTACCGCGCCCTCGGCCACCCGCTCCCCATTTTCGCCCACGTGCCGATGATCCTCGGGACCGACGGGAAGAAGCTCTCCAAGCGGCACGGCGCCACCGCCGTCGGCGACTATCAGGACATGGGGATCCTCCCCGCCGCGATGCGGAACTTCCTGGCGCTGCTGGGATGGTCGCCGGGAGCGAACGAAGAGATCGTCGACGAGGCGACGATGATCTCGCGTTTCTCGCTCGATCACATCCAGAAGAAGCCGGCGGTCTTCGACACCACGAAGCTCGAATGGATGAACGGGCAATATCTCTCGGCGCTATCGGCGCACGAGTTGCTCGATCCGGTCAAGCGGCAGCTCGACATCCTCGGCGTCACGACCGAGCGTGATCTCGACCCGCTGATCGACGCGGTCAAGACCCGCTCGCGCACGGTGACGCATCTCGCCGAACAGGTGGCGGTGCGGCTGGATCGATCCCGCATCGTGCTCGACGACAAGGCGCACCAGTTCGCCGCCAAACTTGGTCTCGGAACGTTCGTCGGAAATCTGGAGCTGGTGGCAGATGCGCTGACGCGCGCGGAACAATGGACTGCAGCGACGATCGAAGCTCAGCTCAAGTCGCTCGCCGCGGCAAAGAGCGCCAAGCTCGGCGACCTGATGCAGCCGATCCGGATCGCCCTCACCGGCGGCACCGTGTCGGAACCGGTGCCGCAACTGCTCGAAGTGACCGGCAGGGATGAATCGCTCGCCCGGATCGCCCAGGCGAAGGGGTCGATCAGCGCTTGAGCGTTTCCAGGACGGCGTCGCCCTTGCGGGTGACGCGCGCCTGGGCCGCCGTGACTTCCGCCGTGAGATCCTGGTGCGGCAGGGTCATGTCCGGGACCTTCGACAGCGCCGTCACGTAGTAGTCGCGCCATGCCTCGATGATGGTGCGCTGCGTCGAGTCCGCCGGATTTGACGCCAGCGCCGCCCGCGACAGCGCGCCCTCCGCATCGATCCGCCGCTCGGCGATCCCTGCGAGCTCGTCGAGCGCCGCCTTGGCGTACTCCGCCTTCCCCGATGTGAGAATCAACGACGTCGCCAGTGCGCAGCGGCCAACATGCTGCAACTCGGCGGCGCTCACCATGTTGATCCGGTCGAGATCGTCGTGATAGTGCTGATCGGTGAAGTGCCACATCAGCACGCCGGGAATTCTCGCCTGAATGAACGGCGTGTGGTCGCTGCCGCCCTCATACGGATTCGCCTTCACCACCCAGCTTCCGCCGGTCGCTTCCGACTCATCGACGCAGCGCTGCTTGACGAAGTCATTGTACCAGTACGCCCAGATGTCCTTTGCCGTCATCGGCTGGCCGGCGCCCCATTCGGTGTGCTGGTCTTCACCGCGCACCCAGATCTTCGACGGATCGGGCATCTTCTCGATGAGGAATGTTCCGCCGGTGAGTGCCGTGTTTTCGCCCACCATGTCGAGCGACATCCCCCACTTGATCCCCTTGGCGCGGGCGCTGTCTTCGCGGATGTATCGTTGCGTCTGCTGAATCTCGACGCCCCAGAGCATCGTGATCGTGCGCGCCGGATCGATCTGGTGCGCCTTGAGCATCACCGCCGCGGTGCGCGCCATTTCGGCAAGGAGGCCGACCCCCGTGGCGTTGTCATTGGCGCCCGGTTCCTGGACGTGCGCCGAGTAGACAAAGCGCTCCTGCGGAGCCACGCTGCCGCGGATCTCGGCGACGAGCGTCCGTTCGGGCCGAGTCTCGAAGACGGTTTCGGTTTGGACGTGCGCCCGGACCGGCCCGTGCGCGAGCGCTGCATTGAGCGTGTCGCGGGCGGCGAGCGACACGTTGATCACGAAGATCTTCGCGGTGGTGTCGTACGGGACGTTGTTCGTCTGGAAATTGATCGCGGTCCGATTCTTCTGTTGCTGGTTGTAGCCCGGAAGCGCCTGGCCGAGGAGCGCACCGACAGCGCCGCGCTGAGCGGCGCGCGCCACGATCCCCGGCGATGCGCCGCCGCGGGCTCTTCCACGCCCCCCGCCACCCGGTGTCTCGCTGTAGATGATCTTGCCGCGGACGTTTGCCTGATCGAGGTCGGCGTCGCTGCCACCGCCGACATTCACGATCTCCGCATCGACACCGCCGGCCGGTGTCGACCACGACCCGCTCGGCAGCATGTTGTGATTGGTGGCCCACAGCTCGAGCGGCGACTTCCGTCCCTGGAGCGTGATCGACGCACCGAGCGGTGACCAGACGAGGCCGTTGGTGGGGCGCGACTCGATCCTATAGGTCAATCGGTCGGACGAGCTTGCGCTCGCCTCGGGGACGTAACCCGCAGCCACGAGGAGATGGACGACGGTATCGATCGACGCATCGAAGCCGCGGCTTGCCGGGTTGCGATAGAACTGCTGCACGTAGTCCGTGGTCGCGTACGCGTGTTGACCCGACAGCGTCTTCGCTATCGGCCCGGTGATCGAGGCGTACGCCGGGTTGGGAGCGCGGCTGGAACGGGACTGGGCGGAGAGGACGATCGGAGTGGCGAGCAGGACGACAGCAGACCGCCACCAGCGGCCGGAAACGTTCACACGTGCTCCTTCAGGCGAAGATGCCGGCGCGGAAGCGCCAGAGATGATCCAGAAACTCGTCGAGCCAGCCGCGCGAGATGAACGCGTCGACAGCGGCGACGGTACCGGCGGCGTCGACGCCCCAGAGCGCGGCGCGCTTCGGTCCGTCGCCGAACTCGGCCTGGATGACCGCACGATCGCGATCCGACCAGACGGTTGGAAGCTCGGTGCCAAATCGCCCGGCGACGCCGTTCACACCGGGACCGCCCACGGTGATTGTCGGGCTGTCGTGAAAGAGGGCGGTGTCGAACCAGGCAAGATCGGTCACGATCACCGCACGCCGGTACGGATGCCCCGCGCCACGGCCGTCGACCGCTTCCTTGAGCGTGATGGCGGCGATGTGATCGTCGGACGACGGACCGGCATCCGCCGAGACCACCAGCACCACGGTTTCGACATTATCGATCAACTTCATTCGAAGTGCCCCGTGTCGGCCGGCGGCGGTGTCATCTGATTCTTCCTGAACTGCCGCGCGCGCTCGGTCTGTTCATGCAGTTCCTTGACCGACTCCTTGAATTCCTCGTAGTTCGCGGAGCGGCGGGCGGCTTCCATGAGATCGGATCGCATCGCCTGCAACTTGTTGTTCATCTCCCATTCGGTCGGATTCGCGTTCATCTTGATCGGCAGTAACGCAATTAACGCCGTCGGGATCTTGAGCGGGCCGAGATAGATCCATTTCTGGTCGAGGCCGACGGTCTTGCCGGCAATCTTCGTCGTCCAGCTCGGGAGCGCAGCGGTGTTCTCCGGCCGTTCCGTGGCCATCTCGTCGAGATAAGTCTGCACCATCGAGTTCACGGCGCTGTCGGTCAGCTCCTTCTGGCTCTTGCCGGTCAGGATGCTGGCGATCTTCCGCGGCGATTCCGGCAGCGGCTCGACCCAGAGGCGCCCGTCGCCGTATCGCGGGCCGAGCGGCCGAATCCGCCGTGGCGTGTCGACGACAGTGGTGACGGTCTGCGGCGGCGCAGCGACAACCGGGGAGTCGATCACCGCCACGGCGGCCGACGGCGGCGGTTGATGCGCCACGGCGATACGATGCAGCGGCGTACCGCTCGCGTGGGGCAGCAGGAAGTCGCGGGCGTTGTCATGCGTCGCTGGGAGCGAATCGTGCGTGGCGGCGACCATCGGCGTCGGCCCCGGCGCGGGCCGCCGCAGCATCACGGCGACGACAATCGCGACAAGCGCGATCGCGGCAAGCGACAGCGTCCAGGTCGCGCGATGCGACCCGGGAAGCTCGAAGCTGCGGTCAGGCCGCGGCACCGGCCGTTCCTTCGCACGCGGCGAGAATGCGGCCGAGACGTACGATCGCCTCGGCAAGCCGTTCGCCCGGGACGGTCAGCGCGATCCGGAAGAATCCTTCGCCGCCCGGTCCGAACCCGCTCCCGGGGAGGGTGACCACACCTTCTTCTTCCAGCGCGCGGGACGAGAAGGTTGCGGACCTGATTCCGGCCGGGAGCGGAACCCAGAGGTACATCGCGCCCCGTGGCGTCTCGACAGTGAACCCCGCGTCGCGCAGTGCCGCGACGCCGGCATCGCGCCGCCGGGCGAGCTCGGCGACCAGCGGCGGATTCAACTCCTCGGCGTGATCGAGGGTCCACGCGGCTGCCTGCTGCAACGCCAGAAACGGGCCGGTGTCGACGTAACTCTTGACCTTGGTCAGCGCGCCGATCAGCGTCGCATTGGCGATCGCGAACCCAACGCGCCAGCCGGTCATCTGATACGACTTCGACATCGAGAAGAATTCCACTGCCACATCCCGCGCGCCGGCGATCTCGAAAATGCTCGGCGCGACGTACCCATCATACGTGATGTCGCAGTAGGCGTTGTCGTACGCGAGCACGATGTCGTACTTCCGGCAGGTGGCAACCAGGCGTTCGAGATATTCTCGCGGGGCAATCGCAGCGGTCGGATTGTTGGGATAGTTGACGAAGACGACGCCGATCCGGCGGAGCGTCGCGGCCGGGAGATGATCGAGCTCGACGAGAAACTGCGACTCGGGCCGAAGCGGTACGACGAGTGGCTCGCACCCCGAGAGGATCGCACCGCCGATGTACGCCTGGTATCCGGGCTCGGGGACGACCGCGATGTCGCCCGGATTGCAGACGGCAAGCGGCAGGTGCGACAACCCTTCCTTCGATCCGATCAGCGGCAGCATTTCGGTGGTGGCATCGAACCGCTGCCCGAAGCGGCGTTCGACCCAGCGCACCGCCGCCTCGCGGAAGGCGGGAAGCCCCTGCTGGAATCCGTACTTGTGCAGCGCCGTAATGCCGAGAGCCTGATGCAACGCGTCAATCGCCGGTGCCGGAGGCGGCCCGTCGACGTCGCCGGCGCCGAGATCGATGACGTCCATTCCGGCCGCGAGCAAGCGCCGCTTGATCGACGGAATCTTCGCCAGCGTATACTCGGGCAGCGACGTGACGCGGTCGCTCGGCTTGATCACGACGACGCTCCCTCCACCACCGGGTTGCTGAGCACGCCCACACCCGGGATTTCCACCTCAACGACGTCACCCGCGGCGAGCTTCCCCACACCTTCAGGCGTGCCGGTGAGAATGAGATCGCCCGGCTCGAGTGTCATGATGTGCGAGATGTAGGAGATCAGCGTCGGAATGCTGAAGATCATGTCGGAGGTGCGGCCGTGCTGCCGCGGTCTGCCGTTGAGGCGCCCGAACACTTCGAGCGTCGCGTGATCGAGTGATTCCGCCACGATCGGCCCGACGGCACAGAAGGTGTCGAACCCCTTGGCGCGCGCCCATTGGCCGTCGGTCTTCTGCAGGTCGCGGCAGGTCACGTCGTTGGCGCAGGTGAATCCCCGGACCAGCGCGAGCGCTTGCTCCGCCGACACCTTGCGCGCCCGCTTCCCCATGACGACGCCGATTTCTGCTTCGTATTCGACCTGTTGCGACACGTTCGGGAGTTCGATCGCCTCGCCCGGGCCGATCAGCGAGGATGGCGGCTTGAAGAAGAGGAGCGGACGGGTGGGAACATCATTACCGAGTTCGCGCGCGTGTGCCGCGTAGTTGCGGCCGACGCAGACGATCTTGCTCGGTTGTACGACGGTCATGTCGCGGCTCCGATGCCGTGTCTGGCGAAAAAGTCCTCACACTTGGTCCGCACCTGCGCCCACGAGCCGATCACGCGTTCCGCCGGCGGCAATCCTTCGAGCAGCATCGCCCCGTATCGCTTCGTTACCACCCGCCGATCGAGCAGGATGACAACGCCGACATCCTCGGCGCTCCGGATCAGGCGGCCAAACCCCTGCTTGAGCTTCAGCGCCGCGTGGGGAAGGAGGTAGCCGAAGAAGGCGTCTTCTCCCTGCTCGGTCAGGCGCTCCATCCGGGCGGCGGTGAGCGGCTCGGACGGCACCTTGAAAGGTAGCTTGGCGAGAATCAGCCCACGGAGCGCGCGCCCGGGGACGTCGACCCCTTCCCAGAAGGAATCGGTCCCGAGGAGAATGGCATTGCCGGCTTCGCGGAAGCGCCGGATGAGGTGGTCACGTTGCCCCTCCCCTTGCACCAGGATCGGAAACCGGTCGCCCAGGTCGGCCCGCACGGCCGCGGCAACGCGCCGCAGCGCGGCGTGCGAGGTGAAGAGGACGAAGATCCCGCCGTCGCTCGCCCACGCGAGGTCGCGCACCACGGCGGCCACCGCGGCGTCGTGTCCGGCTTCGTCCTCGCGCGGGTCGGGAACGTCGTCCGGAAGTCCGAGAAGGCAGTGGTCCTCGTAGGGAAAGGGCGACGGAAACACCTCCTGCACCGTCACCGGAGACCCGTCTCCGGAGAGACCGATCCGCGACGCGATGAACCCGAATTCGCCGCCGGCGGCGAGGGTGGCGCTGGTGAGCGCGACGGTGTCGAGCCGATCGAAGAGGAGCGCGCGGAGGGTCGGGGCAAGATCGAGCGGCACCGCGGCGAGCTGCAACGCCGGCGTGCGCGTCCCGCTGCGCTCGATCCAGCGGACCTCGGGTGGTCGGCCGGTGGCGGGGCGAAGCGTGGTGTTGAGACCGTCGGCGGTCGATTCGAGGCGCCGCACAACGCCGCGACATTCGTTGACAAGCTGCTGTTGTCGCTCGGTCATCTCTCCCTGTTCGAGCCGGTCGGCGACCGTCTCGACCAGCTGCGCCACGGTGCGGAATCCCGCAACGGTGAGGTCGAGGTCGCGCGTCAGTCCCTCTTCCCACATCGGATGGCGGCCGAAGTCCTCGTCGAGGCGCACCGGGCCGCCGCCCGCGGCTACGTGATCAAAGAGCCGAAGGAAGAGTGCTTCCGCAGCGCTGCGCGCCTGGATCACCGCGGGCACGAGCCGCTCGCGCACCAGGTCGATCGAGGCGCGATTGAGGAGGTCGTCGGCGCTCCGCAGCACGTACAGCAGCGATGGGAGGAGTCCCTTCCCCTTGCGTTCGAGGCGATTCAGCAACCGCTGCACGCCGCGCGACGACACCTGCACGCCGAGATGGCCGGCGGCGACATCTTCGATATGGTGTGCTTCGTCAAGAATCAGCCGCTTGTATGCCGGGAGTACCGCAGCCGACTCCCAGTTGTCCGACGCCTGCCGAACGGCGAGATCAGCCGAGAGGAGGTGATGATTCACGACGACGATGTCGGCCTGCGCCGCGCGGCGCCGCGCCTGGAAGACGAAACAGTTGTCGAAGTGCTTGCAGCGGAGGCGGGGGCAGAGATCGGCCTCGGCGGCGACCTCGTCCCAGACGTCGCCCGACGGGGGCGTGGGGAGGTCGGCGAGCGTCCCGTCGGCGGTGTTCGCCGCCCAGGCGGTGAGGTTGAGCAGCTCGTCGAGCTTGTCACCTTCGAGCAGCGTGTGCTGACTCGCTGCGGCCGTCTCGAGGCGCTGGCGGCAGAGATAGTTGCGCCACCCCTTGAGGAGCGCGAAGGTCGGCTGATGTTCGTCGTTGCCGAGCGCGCGGGCCAGCAGCGGCAGGTCCTTTCCGACCAGCTGCTCCTGCAGGTTGATGGTATTGGTCGATACAACGGTCCGCTCGCCGTTGGCGCGAGCCCAGGCGAGCGCCGGGACGAGATAGGCAAACGACTTCCCCACACCGGTCCCCGCCTCGAGGAGGAGGACCCCGCCGTCGTTGTAGGCGTCGACGAGATACGCGGTCAGATCGCGCTGGCTTTGCCGATCCTCGTAATTTCCCAGCACCCGCGCAATCGCACCGGTTTCGCCAAGCTGCCCGATCACGTCGAACGGATCGAGGGTGGTGATCGGTGTCACGGCGGGGACTTCCACAACGACGTACAACCGTTCGGCGTCGTTATCGATGATCCCGAAGCCGATCCCGTCGTCGTGCGCCCGCGCCGCGACCGACAGGTCGGCCATCGATGGTTCGAGGCGGCCGCTGGGGTGATTGTGCAACAGCATCTCCCCGCGCCGAGCGACGCCTGGAAGCGCCAGAACCATGTCGACGGTACCGCGTGCTACCGGCCGAGCCGACGTGACGACCCCCTCGGCATCGATCGTCGCGACGAACGACACTTCGTTCCCTCCCGCGGCGCGAATCTCCCGCCGGAGAAGCTCGCGCGCGGTGGCGGCGAGTCGCTCGGTCACGTCTTCAATTCCTTCTTCTTCGCCGCCGGGAAGAGGACGTTGTTCAGGATCAGCCGGTACCCGGGCGAGTGCGGGTGCAATGACAGATCGGTCGGTGCATTCCCGATGGCATGCTGCGGATCTTCCGGATCGTGCCCACCGAAGAAGGTCCAGGTTCCCTTGCCGTGCTCACCATGGATGTACTTGACCCACGGTGCGCCAGACTCATCGCCAAGCACGACGACACCGGGCTTCACCCGGCTGCGCCGGAAGGAGGTCGTGAGGCCGTAGAAATCGGGGATGACTTGCCGGTGATTCTGCACCAGCATCGTCGCGACCGGATCGATCTTCGCGGAGAAGTTGAACAGCTCGAATGCGCCCAGCGGTTGGCGGTTGGGAGTGTTGACCTGGTGGCCATCGATGTCGCTGAACGCCGCCACCGCCGGCGACAGTTCAAGCACCGCATCGTGAAAGGCGAGCGCCTTGTCCCAGTGCAGCTTGCTCGACGCATCGGGGTCCATCGGCGTGCCGTCGGCGTACGCGGCGGCGATGTCGACCCCGTCGCTGGCGAGCGCCAGGTCGATGGTTTCGGTCGCGGTGCACATCGCGAAGAGAAACCCGCCGCGATCGACAAATGCCGCGATCTGCTTTGCCACGCCGCGCTTGCAGTCGGCGACGTTGGCAAAACCGAGCCTCGCGGCGGTGGATTGGTTGAGTTGCATCATCGGTTGCAGCCACGGTGCGCCCGCCGACGTGATGACGAACTTCGAGTACTGGCCGGTGAAGTCCTCGTGATGAAGATGCAGCCAGTCGTACGTCGCCAGCCCGTTGGCCATGACCTCAGGATCCCAGACACGGACGAACTCGATCCCGGCGTAGTTGAGCGCCATCGTCACGGCGTCGTCCCACGGTGCGGCATCGGGCGGCGCGTAGACGGCGACCTTCGGCACCTTCTCCAGCGGAATCGCATCCATGTTGCTCTGCGCGATCTGCGCCTTCGCATCGAGGATCGCCGCGTCGTCGACCTGCTCGACCGTCACACCGGCGAGCGCTGCGTCGCGCATCAGCGCATCGGACGCCGGGAGGAGAAACGCGCCATTGCGATAGTTGAGGAACCACTCCCCCTGCTCGCCGCGCTGCAAGGCGCGAAAAGCGAGGCCGTAGGCCTTGAGATGCTGCTCCTGCGCGTCATCCATCGGAATCAGCACGTTCGACGCGCGCACGCCGCGGATCCACCGGTACCGCGGCAGGAAGAGCGCGGCGCTGGTTCCGGTCCCCCAGCGAAGAAAGTCGCGTCGTCGCATCAGGGTGCCGATCCCGGCGTCGTGGTGCCCAGCGAATCGTGCAAGCGCCGCGCTTCGGGAACGACTGCGCTCTCCGGATAGTCGATGATCAACTGCTCGAGTGCATGACGCGCGTCATCGACGTGGCCTGAGGCGACAGCGATCCGCGCCAGGGCGAGACGTGCCGCCGCAGACGCTGCGGGGGCATTCTTGACGTCCGCACCGCGCAACAGTTCCGTCGCACGCACCGTGTCCCGCGCCGCAAGCGCGATCTGCCCGGCGAAAAGCCGGGTTTCGGCCGCGCCCGCGGGACGTACCGTCGCGGCAAGGACGGTGAGGTCGGTGACAGCCTTCGACGTGTCGCCCCGTTCGAGGGTGAGGAGCGCCTCGCCGAGGGCAGGAAGCGAATCTGCGCCGATGGCCTGGATCAGCGTCAGCACCGTGATGCGCTGGAGGGCCTGCTCGCGCTCCTCGTCGTACGGTCCGGCGGCCTTCAGCAGGTCGTTGGCGCCGGCAAGATCGCCGCGGTAGAGGGCGATCCGGCCCCGCAGGTCAAATCCCGACGTACTCGAATCGCTGGCAACGAGCTGCGTCGCGCGCGCAAAATTCCCGGCGCGAAGCCAGACCATGGCGATCCGCCGCGCAAGGCGATCGTGTTCGTCGGGGGTGATCGTTGGTCCGAGTTGCGCCAGCACCTTCTCCGCGTCTGCCGCCTTCCCTTCGGCAATCAACACGCCGAGCAGCGTCGTCGATGCGGTGTTCGCCATCCCCGCCGGGGCATCGGGTCTCGAGCCGACCACATCAAGCAGCCGCCGTGCCTGCTTCTCGTTCCCCGCGTCGGCGTAGGCTCGCGCAGCGTCCATCAGCGTCTCGACCGCGGCGCGACCGGACTCGCGCGCGGCGATTGCTTCGAGCGTCGCGGCGGCGGCGAGCTTCGAGGGATTGTCGTCGTGCGCGTGCAGGAGTCCGTAGAGGCGGCGGAGTGCCACGATCGCAGTCACTGAATCGGCCGGGAGTGCACCGCGAACGAGCGACAGCGCTTGCGTCGATTCCCCCCACCCTGCGAGCAGAAAGCCGAGCAATTGCTTCGCCTCGATCGACCCGTCCTGCATCAGCGCATCGCGAACCTGGGTACGCTGCGACTGCGCAACCTGCGACAGCACCGTCACGGCGGCGGTGCCGAACGCCGGGGTTGCACGGATCACGGCGACCCATTCGCGGGCCGCGCCACCGAGGTTGCCGGATCGGCGGAAGAGTTCGGCGCGCTCCACGCCGAGCGCCTCCGGTCCGAGGCGCTGGCGACCGAGATCGAGCGCTCGCTGTGCCTCGCCGATGTCACGCGCCTCGAGTGCGGCGTTGGACCATTCGCGATACGGGTCTTCGTCGTGCGGCGCGAGTGCGGCCCAGCGCTCCACGTATTTGCGCGCCGAATCGCCTCGATCGGCGTGCGCGAACGCGCGCACCGCCACTTGGAGCACGCCGATACTGGTCGAATCGATCGCCAGTGCCGCTTTGGAGAGCGTGAGCATCTCGGGGCCACGTCCCAGTTGCGGCAGCACGTGTTCCATGCCGATGAGGGCGCCGACGTTCGCCGGTTCCGTCTGCAGGATCGCCTGGTAGATCTTCGCCGCATCGCCGTAGGTACCGTTCCGCTCCGCCATCAATCCGCGGCCGAGTGGCGTCGCGGTGCTGTTGGTCTGGACCTGCGCCGCCGCGACGACAGGCACCGCGGCAATGAGCAGGAACGTGACCGCGCCACCGAATCGATGGAGGCGGATCGTCATGGATGCGATCCGGGCGGCGCCGTCAGCCGCTGGAAGTAGTCGAGGACGCGCCGGCGTTCGTCGGGCGACAAACGCTGCAGCGATTCCCAGCTCGGCATGCGGATATCGGCGGCGCCGTTGCGGATTCGCGGATCGAGCGGCGGAGGGATCGCGGGTGGGGCGTCCTTCGCCGTTGTCGCCTGTCGCTGCTTGTCGACGTCGTCCTGGTTCCCTTGCAGCGAGCGGCCGGCGTCCAGCATGCGCTTGAACAGCGCCTGCTGACGTTGCACGACATCGGGATTTAGGCTTCCCTGTTCCAGTGCCCGCGAGAGCGCCGTCGCTTCACGCGCCATGGCGCCGGCACCGGGCATCTGGCCGCCGGCGCGCATCCGCTCCAGCTGTTGCGCGAGCGCCCGCTGCTGCAGGGCGAGCTGCATCAGCTGCTGCGCGGAGAACCCGCCGCCTTGCATCATTCCCGCGCTCTGCTGGGCGAGCTGGCCCTGCTTGCCGGCCATCCCCTGCATCTGCTGCATCGCCTCGGGCAACCCGCTTCCGGATTGCGATCCGTTGATCCTGTCCTTCGACTGCATCAGCGCAAACGCCGCGACGGCGAGCGCATCGACGGCGTCGCTCGCGTGATCGGTGGCGGCGCGGACATTGGGGTTGACCGACGCGACTGCGTCGACTGCGTCCTGCATCGCCCGCCTCGCTTCGGCGAGCGCGACACCCGCCTGCGGCGAGACCAGTGCGTTCATCGCCCCGACGGCGACGACCTGCTGGAGCAACTTTCCCGCGCCTTCTGCCACGACACCCTGCTCGGTCCGCGTCGCGGGGAGGAGCGCCCCGTCCTCGAACGCCTGTGCCATCGCCAGCTGACGCTGGGCGAGCCGTGACGTTTCCTCGAGCGCACGGGTGAGGGCCTCCGTCACCTGGGCGCGCATCTCCGCCTGCATGTTCTGGCGGTTGTCGTCGATCTTCTTCGACAGCGGCTTGAGATCTTCTTCGGCCTGCTTCCCCTGCGATTGCGCATCAGAGCTCTTCCCCGTCTCACTCGATTGCGCGGCGTGCTGCATCTGCTGGCTCGCGGCATGTGCCTCCTGCGCCGCCTCTTTCAATCCCGCACGGGTATCGGCCGCGGGAGTCTGTGCCGCGGCCTTGTCGAGGCGCGCGCCGAGGGAATCGGCACGGCGCGCGATCTCCCGTTCCGCCTTCGCGGCAGCACCGCTGTCGTGCTGCGCCAGCTTCGGCGTGAGATCGTGCTGCTCAATGGTCAGCTGATTCGCATCCCGCCCGAGGTTCGCGAGCTCGGTTTCGAGCGCCGCCCGCTTGAAGAGCTCGCGCGCCTGATCGAGGGCGCTCTTGAGCTGCGCCTGCTGTTCGGCGAGGTTCTGCAAGGCGTCGCGAGTCTGGTCGGCGTCCAGTCGTTTGAGCGCGTCCTTGAGCGCCGTGAGATTGTCGCGAAGGTCGGACGAGAGCGCCTGGTCGAGGAGCTGATTGATCTCGTTCAGCTCGCGCGTGATGGCCGAATCGGGGGCACCGCCGCGCTGCGCGGCATCGCGCAAGTCACGCAGGGACTGCTGCAGTTTGGTGGCGTCGTCGATCACCTTCTGCTGTGACTGCGCCACGGCGTCGGCTTTACGGGCAGCATCGCTGGTGAGCGGAGCCTTGGCGCCGTTGTCGGTGGAACTCCCATTCGTGGTTCCGTTGGTCGTCCGGGGCCGCTCGCGTGCAAGATCCTCCTCGGCACGCTGCACCTGTCCAGCCTGTGCGGCGAGTGAATCGAAGGCGGTCGCCGTGGCGCTCGTCTGTCGCGTCTGCATCGCCCGCAATTCGGCAACCGTCGGAATCCGGACCAGAAACTCCCGCGACCGCCCCACCTGGTGCGCCGGCGAGTTGTCGGCCGCGTAGGCGGTGTAGTGAAGCGTGTCGCCACCTGCGACGCCGAGCGATCCGAGGTCGATCGTCGTGGTGATCAAGGCGCGGTCGCCGCCGCCGGGCGGCAGTTGGAGCGAGGATCGATGCACCGCGGACGAGCCGCCATGCCGCGTCTCGATACCGGCCGACACGATCCCGTGGTCGTCGCGGATTCCCACGACGAGCGCGAGCGACATCGACGCGGTCGCGATCGTGTCGACACCGGGGACCGGAATTTCCACGTGCGGCGCACTGTCGGGCACGACGCGAACCGGAAGCGCCGGCACATCGCCCGCCAGGCTGTTCCCGTTGGCGGCCACGACGTCGAGCCGCCAGGTGTTCGATTGCGCCGGCCCGAGTTCACCGTGGAAGGTGTTCGCCGTCACGGTCAACGCGACTCCACCGGCGTGGTCGATCAGGCGCGCGCGCTGCAGCGGTGCGGTCGCGCGCCCCGACATCCGGAGCAGTGTGCCCTGCGGAATGATCAGCGTGTCACCGGTGCTCGGGAGAACTTCGTCGTCGAGTCCGAGGTACGCCGGATAGTGGGCCGTCACCACAAACGACCCGAGAAACGCGGCGAGCGAAATGCCGACATGCACCTCGGCCGAGCGGTGACCGTCGCCTTCCGCGCGAGCGACCAGATCGGCGGTCAGCGGATCGGTGACGACCGTCGCGTGGCCGTCACGATCGAGCGCGATACGAGTGGTGCGCCACTCTTCTCCGGGCGACCGCGTCAGCAGGTCGGCATGATCCGCGCCGACGGCCGTGAGATCGAGGACTGCCCGTTCCCCGCGGGTCACGGTGCGCCGGCGCGCGGTAAGGCGGATCGGTGTCACCAGCGCGCGCAGCGCGGCGACGGGATGCCAGAGTCGCGCCGGAGCACCGGTCGCGGGACGCGCCGCCGCCAGGAGCAGCAGCATGATCAGGAGCGCGCCGCCGGCGCGACGGCCGTGCCCGCGCTGCACGACGAGCATCGGCTCGAGTGCGGTGCGCCCGCGCCGCCGCACCTCGTCGGCTTGCGAGGCAGCGGCGGCGGCGTGCAACGACGGACTCGTCCCGGGCGCGGCAGGTTCGAGCAGCGTGGTCAACGCACCGCGCCGCCACGCCCCGCCGGCTTCCATCGCCTGACCGACATGGAGCGCCGTCGTCTTCCGCATTGCGCTCCGCGCGATCACCACTCCGGCCACGGTCGCGCCGAGTGCGGCGACCCACGCCGCGATCACCCACACCATCGCCGCGGTCGCATCGACGCGATAGATCCATGCCGCGATCGCAAACGCCAGGATCGCCGCGGCAACGCCTGCCAGCAGGCGCACCCCGCCGCGCGTCGCGCCGAGGGGGCGGGCGATGTCGTCCAGTGCGACACGAACCTGTTCCGGGCGATTCATCCGCCGCCGTATCCCACGGCGTAGGCAAAGAGGTTGATCCCCATGCGCAACGCCGCTTCGTGTTTTTCCGGTGGATCGTGATAGACGGTCGTGTCTTCCCAGCCGTTGCCGAGATCGGACTGATAGGTGTAGTAGACCACCAGCCGCCCGTTCACGAAGATGCCGAATCCCTGCGCCGGCTTGCCGTCATGCTCATGGATCTTCGGCACGCCGTGCGGGAAGTCATACACCAGATGGTAGATCGGATGGTCGAGCGGCACGTCGACCAGCGGGTGATCGGGAAAGAGCCGCTTGATCTCGCGCCGAAATGACTGATCGAGTCCGTAGTTGTCGTCGACATGGAGGAAGCCGCCGGCAAGGAGCCAGCGCCGCAGGATCTCCAGTTCCTGATCGCTCCAGTGGATGTTGCCGTGGCCGGTGACGTGGAGGAACGCCACATCCCAGAGTTCCGGATCGGTGAGGCGCACCACGACTTCCTGCGGAGCGACGGGAATGTCGGTCCGCTGCCGGATCGCTGCCAGCAGATTCGGGAGGCTCGACGGATTGGCGTACCAGTCGCCGCCGCCATCGTAGTGGAGGCGCCCGATCGCGAGCGCCGGAACGTTGCCACTGACCTGGGCGGCAACAGGCACGGCGGTGAGCATCACGAGACACGCCGCAGCGGCGGAACGGATCACGGCCGCTCCATCACCATGCGATACGCGTCGTTGCGCGACACGCCGAAGCGCGCACTCACCATCGTGACCACATCCTTCCGGGACCTGCCGGCGCCGAGTGCATCGGCGATCGCGGCCGACACCTCCGCCGGGTCCGGCTCGGACTCGGAGACCTCGTCCTGTCGGCCGGAGAGCACCAGCGTCACTTCACCAAGGACATCGTGGGACGAGTAGTACGCCGCGAGCGCATCGATGGTGCCGGGCCGGATTTCCTCGTGCACCTTGGTGAGTTCCCGCGCGACCACCGCGCACCGCCCGCGACCGCACGCGGAGCCGAGGTCTTCGAGCAATTCCGTCAATCGGCCCGCCGCCTCGAAGAAGACGACCGGCCACGGTTCAGCGGCGGTGCGCTCGAGGAGTTTCCGGCGTGCTGTCCCTTTGCGGGGGAGAAAGCCGAGAAAGAGATATCGATCGCCGCCGAGCCCGGCGGCCGAGAGCGCTGCGGCGACGGCGGACGGCCCCGCAATCGGGACGACCTTGGCGCCGGCGGCATGGGCCGCGGCAACGATTTCGGCACCCGGATCGCTGATGGCCGGCGTCCCGGCGTCGGTCACCAGCGCGACGTCGCGTCCCTGGAGCAGCGCGTCGACAAGGAGGTCGGTCCGCTTTGCGGTGGAGTGGGCGTGATAGGAGAGGAGCTTTGGGTGTGCGTCGATCGCGGAGAGGAGCCCGAGCGTGCGGCGGGTGTCTTCAGCAGCGACCGTGTCGACGCCCCTGAGTGTGGCGACGGCCCGGGCGGAAAGATCCTCCAGATTGCCGAGCGGAGTGGCGACGACGTAGAGCGTACCGGTGGGCATCCCGGAAAGAAACCCGAAAGGGGCCCCGCCGCCACCGTGCTGTGCCCACCCGGGATCCGGGCAGGCACGGTACTGCGTCAGGCGGCGAGATGCTGGTTGATCTTGGCCTCGATCGACGGCCGCGGGTGGGCACCCACCAGCGTATCGACGTGGCGGCCATCCTTGAAGAACATCAAGGTCGGGATGGAGCGCACGTTGAACTTGGTGGCTGTTGGATTGTTGGCGTCGACATCCAGCTTCGTGATCTTGATCTTGCCGGCGTATTCCTTGGCAAGGGCGTCAAGGGTCGGCGCGATCATCCGGCATGGTCCGCACCACGTCGCCCAGAAGTCCACCAGCACCAGCCCCTTCGCATTGGTCACTTCGCCATCGAACGTCTGATCCGTCACCGCCACAGTGCTGTCGCTCATCCCGCCGCCGCTCCTTGCGATCTCGCGTTAAGTTCCGGTCCCATGCACCCTGTCATCGCCCATCTTGGCATCGCGGTCGCCGACCTCGATGCCTCGCTCGCATTCTACCGCGACGTCCTCGGTCTGCAGCCGCGCGGTACCGAAGAGGCTGACGGCGCCCGCATCGCCCATCTCGCGTTCGGCGACTCGGAAGTCGAACTGCTCCAGTCCGTCGTCGACGATTCTCCGATCGCCAGATTCATCGCCCGACGCGGCCCCGGTTTGCACCACGTCTGCTACCGCGTCGCTGATCTTGATGCGGCCCTCGCGGCCTGCCGCCTCTATGGCTACACCCTGATCGACGAGACCCCTCGCCTCGGCGCCGGAGGCCATCGTATCGCCTTTGTGCATCCCAAGGCCGGCCAGGGCACCCTTATCGAACTCACCGAATAGTGCACATGCAACACCGCAAACGCCGCCAGACCGCCGTTAGTTCCCGGGGCGCTGCGCGTGCTGACACGGCTGGTTGATCTTGCTCGCCTGCTCGAGATCGAAGTCGTGCACCAGCCAGCCGGTGCTGGAATGGACCGTGTTAATCGAGATCGTCGCCTTGCAGCCATTGTGCTCGAGCTCGGTCGTCACGGCGTGAACGCCGTCCTTCGTCGTGATATCGCCATGGGCCGTGGCATGGACGCCGCGCAGCATCGCCTGCATGATGACGAGTTTCTTCTCGTAGCCAGTGGGGCGGGTCTTGGCGACCGGCCCCTTGGTGTTGCCAAAGAGCTCGGACATCCGGGTAAGATTGCTGTCGGCAATCGCGTTCATCAGGCCGACCGCGGCGGCGGACGGTGACGAACCACCCTTGCCGGATTGCGCGGCGAGCGCCGCGGGGGATGCGAGGACGAGTGCCACGATCGATGAACGAACGGCGCGTTCCAGCATCGACAATCTCCAGTCCTGGCGTGAAGGGCGAAACGTAATACTTCGGAAGCTGAATGCGACCACTCCGGCTGTACATCAATGTGGACCACGTCGCGACGATCCGGCAGGCGCGTCAGACCGACGAACCTGCGCCGCTCGCCGCGGCGCGTGAGGCAGAACGCGCCGGTGCCGACGGGATCACCGTGCACCTCAGGGAGGACCGCCGGCACATCCAGGACGCCGATGTGCGAGCGATCGCTGCCGCGGTGGGAACCGTCTGCAATCTCGAGCTCGCTGCCCGCGACGACATCGTCGCGATCGCGTGCGACATCCGTCCCTATCAGGTCACGCTCGTACCCGAGCGGCGGGAAGAAGTCACCACCGAGGGAGGCCTCGACCTGTCCCAGCGTGATGGCAAGCTTCGTGGCGCCATCCGCCGCCTCGACGAAGCCGGATTGCATGTCTCGCTCTTCATCGATCCTGCCACCGAGACGATCGACGCCGCCAAGGACCTCGGGGTCCCGGCGATCGAACTCCACACCGGCCGATACTCCCACCGGTGGCGTGACGACCCGACCGCGCTCGACGAGCTGACCAGCGCGGCCGAGTACGCCGCGTCGCTCGGGCTTGCGGTGCACGCCGGTCACGGATTGACCTACGAGAGCACTGCCGCGGTCGCCAGGATCGCAGCCATCGAGGAGCTCAACATCGGCCACAGCATCATCAGCCGCAGCGTCTTTACCGGTATCGGCACCGCTGTTCGTGACATGAAGGCGATCCTGGCGGACGCCGGCCGGTGAGTACCACCTCCCGGCGGGCAGAGTTCTTCACGCTCGAGGCGAGCGAGTACCTCTCCGATCTCGAACCGCTCGCCAACGCGCACGACCGCCCCGATGCCGAGCGACTGGTTCGGGGTGCCCGTGCCCTGCGCGGTGCCGCGCTGATGGCCGGCCTCGGGACGTACGCCCGCACCGCCGCTGGACTGGAAGCGATCGCGCGGCAGGTTCGCGATCACGCGCTGGCGTGGGAACCGAATGCCCGTGAGGCGTGGATCGAGGGGCTGGCGACGCTGCGTGCGCTGATGACCCGCGCGGCAAGCTGGGAAGCGGCAGACGATCGGCAGGCGCTGGCGCTCGCCGAGCGTCTCGACCAGGTCCTCTCGGGCCGCCCGGCACGATCGACGGCACCGGCACCGGCAGCGCTCACACCCGGTGTTCGCGCGTTCATTGCGCGCGAGTCGGCACTCATCGCGGGGTCGCTGGAACAAGCCTCGCGCGCGCTCGCTCCCGTCCCTCCCACCGCGGCGCTCTCCGCCGTGCTGGAGCGGATGCAGTCGCTCCGCGGTCTTGGCGCGTCCGCGGAACTGTCGCCGCTGCCCGAATTGCTCGACGCGATGGAAGTGGTGACGCGCACATTGCTCAGTGACGTTCCACCGCCGCCGAATGTCGCCGCGGTCTTCGGCGATGCGGCGCACGCACTCGCCGCGATGGCGCGCGCAGTGGCTGATTCGGGGCGGATCGTGCCGCCGCCGGAGCTCGACGGGATCGCCAAGCGGCTCCTGGAGAGCTACGCCGCCGAACAAGACGTCGTCCCGATTGCGACACTGGCGCCGACCGGCGTCGACCCGATCCTGCATCGTGGCACACCGCCGCAGCCGTCGCCCGAATCGGTGCCGGTACCGGTCGAACTCGTCAGCGTCGGCGATCATCTGCTGCTCGTCGCCGACGCCCTCTCCCGCCCCGCAACGCCGGCGGCGCGCGACCTGCGCCTCTTCGTGCTGCACCGCACCCTCTCGGCGATGCCGTCGCGGAGCGCCACCGGACGTTTTCTCTCGCCCCTCGCCGACGCGATCACCACCGCCATCAGCCGCCGCATCGCGATCGAGCGGCCGGAGGCGTTCGTGGCGATGCTGCGGGGATCGGGCCGCTTCCTCGTGGAAGGGGCGAGTGTCACTGACCACGCGGCGCTCGCGAATCGGCGCGACGCAATCGCCACGTCGCTGGTGATGGTGTCGCTCGGCGCCCCCGCGGGCGGCATCGATACGACACCGCCAGGGAGATCAGTCGCATCGCCGAGCGCCGCCGAGACGCACGCCGAGGAGCAATTGGTTGCGCCGACCGACGCGCAGGTCGAACCCGTACCGCTCGAAGACGCTGCCGAGGTCGTGCCGATCGCGAGTCTCGTCGTGGACGAGCCGTTCGAGGTCGTGCCGATCGAATCACTTGCGGCGGACGAGGCGTTCGAAGTCGTGCCGATCGAATCGCTCGCACCGGACGAAACGTTCGACGTCGTGCCGATCGAGTCGCTCGCACCCGACGACACCGCCGTCGTGTCGATCGAGTCGCTCGCGCCGGATCCCGTCATATCGATTCCCGACACGGCACCGGGAGATCCGTCGCGGCTCGAACGCGCCTTCGCCGATCGTCGTGGGCGCGGTACCGCGTCATCGGCCGAGGCACCATCGTTGAGCGGACTGATCGGCGCGGAGATCGTTCCGATCGCGACGCTGATCTACCGCGGAGCGAGCGCCCTCGCTCGCGCGGCCGAGGTCCGGATCGAGATCCACGCGGTCCTGGCAGAGCCGAGTGTGTCGCTGGACACCCTCCGGCCGTACATCCACGAATTGCTTGATCTCGTGCCGCTGGCGCGTGACGCCGCCTGATCGCCGCGGCGCGGCTACGGTGCAGATCGTGGCCGGGATCGCCATCTCTGCCTTGCTGGTCTGGCTGGCATTTCGCCACACCGACTACTCAACGATCTGGACGCATGTCCAGACGCTGAGTGTTGCGCCGCTGCTCCTCGCCGTAACGCTTGCCACCATTCCCTTCCCGCTTCGCGTACCGCGGTGGCAGCTGCTCCTCCACTCGGAGGATCGACCAGCGACCACCTTTCGCCCGTTGTGGCAATCGATCGCGATCGGGTTCGCCGCCAACAACACGCTTCCTGCGCGCGCCGGCGAAGTCATTCGCATCGGCGCGGCAAGCCGCCTCACCGGGATTCCGTTCGGTACGGTACTCTCGAGCGTCGCGATCGAACGGGTCATCGACGCGCTCACCGTCCTCGCGCTGTTGGGCGCCGGACTGATGACCGCGAATCTTCCGGCGGGCGCCCGGATCGGAAACGGGCCGCCGATCAGCGTCGTCGCGACGCGGACCGGCGTCGTCTGCGCCGTGGTGCTTGCGCTGGCACTCCTCGCCGCGTGGCGACGCCCGACGGCACTCGCGTTGCTCGAACGAATGCTGCCGTCGGGACGGGTCGCGACCTGGCTGGTGGGATTTGCCGACAATATCCTTCGCGGCCTCGGCGCGATGCGAGATCCCCGGCGCGCGATTCCGGTCGTGGTCTGGTCGCTGGTGATCTGGAGCATCAACGCGCTCGGATTCTACCTCGCGTTCAAGGCATTCCATTTCAACGTGCCGATTTCGGCGGCGTTCATCGTCCAGGGTGCACTGATGATCGTCATCGCCATCCCGTCGACGCCGGGGTACATCGGCGTCTTCGAGACCGTGATCCCCGCAGCACTCCTGCTGTACGGCGTCGACAAGGATGCGGCGCTCGCCTGCGCCCTCGTCTATCACCTCACCACGTTCGTGCCGATCACCTTCCTCGGCGCGTTCGAGGCGATTCGCACCGGGACGCGACTGCGCGCACCGACGACGGCGTCGACATGACCGATTCGATCGTCCGCGACTGCCCGGCGAAGGTCAACCTCTTCCTGCGCGTCCTCGCCCGCGAGGAGGACGGCTATCACGGGATCGAGACGTGCTTCTGCCGGGTCGGACTCGCAGACACGCTGGCTGTTGAACGGACGGGGAGCGGGATTGCACTGACGGTCGAAGGCGCCGATGTCGGCCCGGGCGAAGAGAACCTTGCGTGGCGCGCGGCCGATGCCGTGCTGCAGGTCACCGGCCGGCGGTTTGGCGTGACGATGCACCTGACCAAGCGAATTCCGGTCGCCGCGGGACTTGGCGGCGGCTCCAGCGATGCCGCCGGCGCACTGCTGGCGGTCAACCAGCTCGCCAACAACGCCGTGCCGCGATCCGAATTGCTGCACGCGGCCTACCGGCTGGGCGCGGACGTTCCGTTCTTTCTGCTGGAGACCGGATGCGCGCTCGCCTGGGGTCACGGGCAGCGGATGCTGCGTCTGGAGTCGCTGCCGTCGTTGCCGATCCTGATCCTCGACACCGGCGTGTCGATCTCGACCGCCGATGCGTACCGGCGCGTTGATGAATCGCGCCGATCAGCCGGGCAACGTGGCAGTGTGGCGCTTGACCTCGAGGTGCTCCACCGCTGGAGCGATATCGCGCGGCTGGCAGGAAACGAATTCGAGAGCGTCGCCTTCGCCGACCATCCCCGGATCCGCGCCGGCTTCGAGGCGCTGGCGGCGACCCATCCGATCCTCTGCCGGATGACCGGTTCGGGGTCGGCGCTCTTTGCGGTCTACCGGACCGAGCGCGACCGCGATGACGCAGCCGAACGGCTTGGCGGGAAGCATGGCCGGCTGATTTCGACCGTATCCAGCTGACCGAACCGGGGGTGACCGGCCTCCCCCGGGCACCAATCGATGGTATAAGTTCCGGGCGCTGGTGCCCCTTCGTCTAAAGGCAAGACAGCGGCCTTTGGAGCCGCGAATCTTGGTTCGATTCCAAGAGGGGCAATCGCTCGACCCCCACCTCGTTTGACCGACACCCCGCCACGTAACTATCTTTGATGGCTATCTTTATGGCCGATCTACCGCTGATGCCGAAGCCGATGTTGCTCCTCTGCGGGTCGGCCAACCGGCCGCTCGCCGAGGAGATTGCGGAGCAGCTCGACACCAAGCTCTGCAACGTGGCGACCCGGCGGTTTGCCGATGGTGAAGTGTTTGTCAAAATCGATGAGAACGTGCGCGGGCGGGACGTCTACATCATCCAGCCGACCAACCCGCCGGCGGAGAATCTCCTCGAGCTGCTCCTCCTGATGGATGCGGCAAAGCGGGCGAGCGCGGCACGGATCACGGCCGTGATCCCCTACTTCGGCTACGCACGCCAGGACCGGAAGGACCAGGGCCGGGTGGCGATCTCGGCGAAGCTGATGGCCAACATGGTGTCCACGGCAGGCGCCGATCGGGTGCTGGCGATGGACTTCCATCAGCATCAGCTCCAGGGGTTCTTCGACCTGCCGGTCGACCACCTCTATGCCGCGCCGGTCTTCACGCAGTACTACCGGCAGATGGGGCTGACCGATGTGGCCGTCGTCGCCGCCGACGTCGGGTCTGCCAAGATGGCCCGCGGCTTTGCCAAGCGGTTGAACGGGTCGCTGGCGATCATCGACAAGCGGCGCACCACGGCGAACGTGGTCGACGCGGTCAACGTCGTCGGCGAAGTCGAAGGAAAGAACTGCATCATCCCCGACGACATGATCGATACCGGGGGAACGATGGCGGAAGCAGCCCACGCGCTCAAGAAGCTCGGCGCGCGGGATATCTACATCTGCGCCACGCATGCGCTCCTGTCGGGACCGGCCGTGGCGCGGCTGTCGCAGGCACCTGTGACCGAGGTGGCGGTCACCAACACGATCGCACTCCCCCCGGATCGGCATTTTCCGGCGCTCAAGGTCCTGTCGATTGCGGGGCTACTGGCGAAGGTGATTGGCTACACACATAGCGACCAGTCGGTATCGTCGCTGTTCGACTGACAAGGACGGAGCAGACCAATGCAGCATGTGAATCTCGCCGCGGAATCGCGGACCGATACCGGCAAGGGTGCCGCCCGCTCGCTACGACGCCAGGGGAAGGTTCCCGCCGTGCTCTATGGGCAGGCGCTCGAAGCGCGCCCCCTCACAGTTGAGCATCGTGCCCTCGGCAAGCTGCTCGAACTGATCGGCGGCGAAGCGGCCCTCCTCGACGTCTCGATCGATGGTGCCGCGCCGGTGCGGGCCCTGGTGCGCGAAGTGCAGCGCAATCCGGTGCGCCGCAGCGACGTGATCCACCTCGACCTCTACGCCGTGGTCGCAGACAAGCCAATCGTCGTCGAGGTCCCGGTGCATATCATCGGCACCGCGGAGGGCGTCCGGAATCAGGGCGGCGTGCTCGATCATCACCTGCACCGGATCTCGCTCAAGGTCCTCCCGGGCGACATCCCCGATCACATCGAAGTCGACGTGACCAACCTCACCGTCGGTCACGCGATCCATATCAGCGACATCTCGGTTCTGGTCGGCGAAATCATGAACGACGGCGACGTCTCGGTTGTCTCCGTGGTCGTGACCCGCGCCGAAGCCTCGGCCGAGACGCCGGAAGCGGCTGCCGGAGAGCCCGAAGTCATCAAGAAGGGGAAGGGCGAAGAGGGCGAAGAGGGCGCAGCGGCCGAGGCCAAACCCGCCGGCAAGTAAGTGGGCAAGGCGATCGTCGGTCTCGGCAACCCGGGACCGGAGTACGAACGTTCGCGGCACAACGCGGGCTTCCTCCTCGCCGATCGCCTGGCTCACCGGTGGGGGTTGCCGGCATTCCGACGGTCGGGCGATGCGATGGCCGCCGCGGGGACGCTCGGCAGCGTCCCCGTTCGCGTCTTGAAGCCGCAGACGTTCATGAACGCCAGCGGCCAGGTGTTGCGACCGCTGCGCGGGCCCGGGTTCGACCCGGCGGCCGATCTGCTGGTGCTGGTGGACGACGTGGCATTCGAGCCTGGCGTGTTCAAGCTGAAGGGTGCCGGTTCGCCCGGCGGGCACAACGGGCTCAAGAGCATCGAGGGCGCGCTGCATCGACAGGATTACGCTCGGCTGCGCATCGGTGTCGGTGCCAAGCCGCAGGAATACGACGACCTGGCCGACTGGGTCCTGGGACGGATGTCGGCGGATGAACGCGCGGCGTTTGACGCGGCGGCAGACCGGATGGCCGAGGCGGTGGAGTGCTGGGTGAGTGACGGAATCGAACGCGCCATGAATCGGTACAATCGCTGAGGCACGCTCTGCGCGTGATCTCCTGAGGAGCCAGTCGTGCATCTCGAGCTATACGTCCGTTACATCCCCTTTCTCGGCGCACTCGGCCTCTGCGGCGCCCTCGCGATGTACGTCTACCTCAAGCGACAGCCGGTCGGCAATCCGCGGATGCGCGAAATCTCCGGATTGATCGAGCAGGGCGCCATGGCGTTCCTGCGCCGTGAATACATCGTCCTTGCGCCGGTCGTCGTGATCGTCGCGCTGGTGCTGGCGTGGAAGATCGGGGTCGGGATCGCCGCGGCGTTCGTCTTCGGCGGCGTCTGCTCGGTCGCGGCCGGATTCATGGGAATGAAGTCCGCCACCAAGTCGAACGTGCGCACCACCGAGGCGGCCCGCTCCCACGGACAGGCCCGTGCGCTGGAGATCGCTTTCGACGGCGGATCGGTGATGGGGCTCGCCGTGGCATCGCTCGGCCTGCTCGGGCTCGGCATCGTGCTCGACCGCACGCTCGATCTGTCCGCCAGCGGAATCACGCCGCAGATGTTCAGCGATTTCGCCGAGACGATGAGCGGCTTCGCGATGGGTGCGTCGTCGATCGCACTCTTCGCGCGTGTCGGCGGCGGGATCTACACCAAGGCCGCCGACGTCGGCGCCGACCTCGTCGGCAAGGTCGAAGTCGGCATCCCCGAAGACGACCCGCGCAATCCCGCCGTCGTCGCCGACAACGTCGGTGACAACGTCGGCGACGTCGCCGGGATGGGCGCCGACATCTATGAGAGTTACGTCGACGCAGTCGTCGCAGCCGTGGCGATCGCCTCGACCAGCGCGGTGGTCGATAACGCATCGCGGGTCAACGCGGTGGCGCTGCCGCTGGCGCTCGCAGCCGCCGGCCTCGTCGCATCGACCATTGGTATCTTCTCGATGCGCCTCTTCAAGAGCGGCTCGCCCGCCGCGGCATTGCGCATCGTACAGATGCTGGGTGCCGCGCTCTTCGTGCTGATGTCCTGGTTCCTGGTGCGCGACCTTCCGATCGCTGTCATGGGGACTGATGCCGACGGTCCGTTCGTCGCCATTCTGGTCGGCACACTCGCCGGCGTCGCCATCGGCCTGATCACCGAGCACTACACGTCGGCGGGCCCGGTGCGCGAAATCGCCGACGCCTCGCTCACCGGCCCGGCAACCAATCTGATCAGCGGGCTCGCCGTCGGTCTCCGGTCGACGGCCGCACCGATTCTCGTCGTCTGCCTCGCGATCTGGATCGCCAATCATTTCGCGTCGCTCTACGGCATCGGCATCGCGGCGGTCGGCATGCTCGGCACCGTCGGCATCATCATGACCGTCGACGCGTACGGCCCGATCGCCGACAACGCCGGCGGTATTTCCGAGATGAGCCATCTTGGCCCCGAAGTGCGCAAGATCACCGACAAGCTCGACTCGCTCGGCAACACCACGGCCGCGATCGGCAAGGGATTCGCCATCGGGTCGGCGGTGCTGACCGCGCTGGCGCTCTTCTCGGCGTACGCGTCGTCGATTGAAGCGCACACCGGTCATCCGCTGTCGCTCGACCTCACCGACCACATGGTGGTAATCGGCCTCTTCATCGGCGGCGTCACACCGTTCCTGTTCGGCGCGATGACCATGACGGCGGTCGGGCGCGCGGCGCAGGGCGTCGTGATGGAAGTGCGCCGCCAGTTCCGCGAGATCGCCGGATTGATGGAGGGAACCGCGACCGCCGATTCGGCGCGCGTAGTCGACATCACGACACGTTCCGCGCTAAAGGAAATGGTCGCCCCCGGCGTGCTGGCGGTCGGGATGCCGGTTGTGGTCGGGTCGCTCCTCGGCGTGCAGGCACTCGGTGGCCTGCTCGCGGGAACGACGTTGAGCGGCGCCCTCCTCGCCTTGATGATGGCCAACGCCGGCGGCGCGTGGGACAATGCCAAGAAGTACATCGAAGCCGGCGCGCACGATGGCAAGGGATCGCCGGCACACAAGGCCGCCGTCGTCGGCGACACCGTGGGCGACCCGTTCAAGGACACCTCGGGACCGGGGATCAACATCCTGATCAAGGTGACCGCCGTCGTGGCGCTGGTCTTCGCGCCATGGTTCGCCTCGCTGGGGCGGTAGCACACCGCCCCCGCTGATGCTTTCCCTCGGAATCGTCGGGCTCCCCAACGTCGGCAAGTCGACGTTGTTCAACGCGCTGACTTCCGCCGGCGCGCTGGTGGCGAATTATCCGTTCGCGACGATCGAACCGAACACCGGCGTCGTCGAAGTTCCGGACGAACGCCTCGCACGGATCTCCGAATTCGTCCATCCGCAGCGGATCGTTCCCGCCACGGTGCAATTCGTCGATATCGCCGGCCTGGTGAAGGGAGCCTCGCAAGGCGAGGGGCTCGGCAACCAGTTCCTGGCCAACATCCGGGAAGTCGACGCCATCGTGCAGGTGGTCCGGTGTTTCGCCGACGACGATATCCAGCACGTGATGGGAAGCGTCGATCCGGTTCGCGATCGCGGCGTGATCAACACCGAACTCGCCCTCGCCGACCTCGCATCGCTCGAGAAGCGGCTCGACAAGGCGCACCGTGCCGCGCGCACCGGCGACCCGCAGGCGAAGATGGAAGCGGGACTGCTCGAACGCCTCGTCGCCGCAGTGGGAAACGGGCAGATGGCCCGCACCGTCGTGCCCACCGACGAAGAGCGCGCCACCTACCGCAACTTCGGGCTGCTCACGGCCAAGCCGGTGCTGTACGCGGCGAACGTGCATGAGGACGACCTCGCCACCGGCAATCCTTTCGTCGATCAGCTTCGCGCCGCGATCGCCGCCGACGGCGAGACCGGCGACGTCGTCATCTTCTCCGCGAAGGTGGAAGCCGAGCTGGCCGAGCTCCCGCTCGAGGATCGCGCCGCCTTTCTCGAATCGCTCGGCATCAGCGAGTCGGGACTCGATCGATTGGCACGCGCCGCGTACCGGTTGCTCGGCTTGCAGAGCTATTTCACCGCCGGCGAGAAGGAAGTTCGGGCGTGGACCGTGCGCCGCGGGGCGAAGGGACCGGAAGCGGCGGGCGTGATCCACAGCGATTTCGAGAAGGGATTCATCCGCGCCGAGACCGTGGCCTACGATGATTTTGTCCGGGTCGGCGGCTGGAAGGTGGCACGCGAACAGGGGCTGGCGCGTGCCGAGGGAAAGGAATACGTCGTGCAGGACGGCGACGTCATGCTCTTCCGATTCAATACCTGAGGTTGGGCCGATGCGGGAACGATTGATCGGGACATCACGGTGGCGCGGTGCTCACGCGATGGCGCCATGGGTGCTGATGCTGGCGGCGCTCGCCGGCTGCAGCCGGGAGAAGCCGGTCATCACCAGCCATACCCCCGTCGAACGCACCGTCACCGCCGCGCAACTTGATTCCTTGCCGCAGCTCGCCGCCACGGACGGACGGTTGATCTGCCAGTCCGATGGGGCGTCACCGTGTCCGATCAGCGCCGCGATCGCGAACTGGCTGCGCGACGGCACTTTCGCGACCTGGGAACTTCATCGCCAGGTGCAGATCTGGAGTCCCGGGAAGGTCGACCCCACGGCCCTGGGCGAAAGCGGCGCGGGCGAAAACAAGTACAACTATGTCGTGTCTGTCGCGGCGACTCCGAGCGGATACCAGATCATCGACGGCTCCCCGCCACATGTCCTGCTGTACGACCGCGCGGGAAAGTATCTGAGTTCGCGGCCGATTCCCCCGGTCGCTCTGACGCGGGCGATGGGTTTCTCCGGCACCGTGACGTTCATGCAGTCGGTGCGGGCGTCATCCGCCGACTCGATTTCGCCGGCCACCTTCGAGCTGCGCCAAATCGATTCCCCGGGTGACACCCTCGGCATCAGCGCGGTGAAGCTCCAGCTCCCCTGGTTGCGGATGAAGCGGATGCAGGCCGTGCAGGACAGCGTGGCCGGCCCGGTGCCACTCTTTGCGCTCCTGCCACCGTTCACCTTCACCCCCGACAGCGACGTGGTCTGGTCGACCGGCGAGCGATTCGCGATCAAGCGGCAGTCGTCGCAGGGGGCGTTGCGATGGAGCATCGCCAGCGATGTGGCCGGGCCGCCGGTGGGAGCCGATGAAATCAGCAAGCTTCGCAGTCAGTTCCTGGCGAAAGCACCGCCGCAGTTGCTGGCAAGTTTTGACTCGAACGCTGCCCATACCGGCAAGACGCATCCGGCGATCGTCGGGTTGCTCGCCGCGCCTGACGGCAGGGTCCTCGTCGTCGGCCCGTCGATGATCACTCGCGATTCCGTCACCTTCTATACCGTAGACAATGGCGGTATGGTCACGGCGAAGTTCGACCTGCCGAAGGGCGCGCGGGTCCTCCTCTTTGCAGGAGATTCGCTCGCGGTGCAGCGCGCCGGGGCGAACGCACAGCCGGAGCTGCGCTGGTTGCTTCTCCGCAAGCCGTAGCAGAGCTGGCCCGGGGCCGACCGCAGACCTGCATTGGCGCCGGCGCTCGCCCCCGCCTATCTTGGTGCCGGCTCGCCCATCGATCCTCCTCGGTCGCCGCACCAGCACCGGGGCTACTCCAGACCAAAGGAAGGTGCTCTTGGCTCGTCGTTACGAGGCGGTCTACATCTTCGATTCAGCGCTCGAAGAGGCCGCGGTCACCGAAAAACTCAATCGCTTCCACGCTCTCATCCCCCAGTCGGACGGCGCCGCCGTCACAATCAACCATTGGGGCAAGCGGACCCTGGCGTATCCGGTCTCAGGCCGGGAAACCGGGTACTACGTGATCACCAAGTTCGAGGCGGGGTCGCAGATGCTCCCCGAGTTCGAGCGCGCGCTCAAGCTCGACGAAGGGCTGCTGCGCCACCTGGTGGTGCTCGACGAAGGTGCCCAGATGGCGCCGACGCCCAGCGCCAAAGACGGTGAGGAGGAGGAATAATGCCCCGCCCACAGAAGAGTTGTGCGATCTGCGAATCCGGAGTCCGCGTTGTCGATTTCAAGGATGAACGGCTCCTGACCCGATTCCTCACCGAACGCGGCAAGATGTTGCCCAGCCGCCTGTCGGGAACGTGCGCGCGTCATCAGCGCCAGCTCAGCACGGCGATCAAGCGAGCCCGTCAGGTCGCGCTGCTCCCGTACATCAAGGGATTCGGCGGCTGAACGGATTCGTGCCGGCGTCCGCACTGCGCGGGCGCCGGTCCCAATACCTCCGCCTGCTGGCGGTCGCGGCGATCTTCTACGTCGCGTTCCCGTTTTCCGCCGCGTTCTTCCTCGGGCCGCTGGCAGTCCTGCTGGTTCTCTCCCGGCCGACGACGTTCCGCGAATGGATCTGGATCGCGGTGTGTGTCACCGCGGTGGTCATCTGGCTCCGGCTCCCCGAATCGCTCAGCCAGCAGACGATTCGCGCCGCCGCGGCATTCTACGTTGGCGCGCTCGCCGCGCTGACGCTGGGCGGAAAGCGCTCGCTGGTCTCGCGTGCCCTGATGGCGGTGACCATCGCGGTCGTCGCCATGATCGGCTGGTTCCTCGTCCTGCATCTCCGGTTTGTCGACCTGCAGAACGATCTCGTGGCGCAGACCTGGGGCGCGTGGCGGCAGATCGCGACCAATCTCCCCGCGACGCCGCCGACGGGGACCGGTGACTTTGTCCAGGACGCGCAGGCGACCGATCTGCCGACGCTGCTGGCGACATCGCTGACCACACTCAAGCTCCTCTTCCCCGCCCTCCTCGCGTTGCTGGCGCTGGGCGGAACCTGGCTCGCGTGGGACAATTACCAGCGGATCGCCCGCACGCCGCTGGCACCCGGCGCATCACCGCTGCGCGACTTCCGGTTCAACGACCATCTCGTCTGGACGCTGCTGATCGCGGCCGCCGCCATGCTGCTGCACCTGTCGCCGGCATTGACCATCGTCGGCTCCAACGTGCTGGTGGTGATCGTCGCGCTGTACTGCCTGCGGGGAATGGCGATCGTGGCGATGATGATGCGGAACGCTCCGCCCCTCTTCATCGCGCTCCTCGTGGTGATAATGTTCCTCACGCTCGCGTTTGTGCTGGTAGGGTTCGTCCTCGTCGGCATCGCCGACACGTGGCTTGATTTCCGGCGGCGCGCCGCACCGCCCTCAGGAGTTCGCCCATGATGGAATTGATTCTGCGTCAGGATGTCCCCTCCCTCGGCAAGGCCGGCCAGCTGGTGCGGGTCAAGCCCGGGTATGCCCGCAACTTCCTTCTCCCGCGCGGTCTTGCGTTCGAGGCGACCGACGGCAACCGGAAGCGGATCGAAGCGGAAACCAAGGCGCGCGACGCCCGCCTCGAAGGGGAGCGGGCCGGCGCGTCGGCGCTGGCGGCCCGGCTCGGAGAAGTCACGCTCCGCCTCTCCGCCAAGGCGGGGGAAGACGGCCGGCTCTTTGGCTCGATCACCTCGACCGAGATCGCCCGGGAGCTCGAGAGCCGCGGGATCACGATCGACCGGCGGCGGATCGAGCTCGATCACCCCATCAAGCAGACCGGCTTCCACTCGATCTCCGTCCGCCTGCATCACGATGTGCAGGGCGAGATCAAGCTCGACGTCGTTGCGGGCGAGTAAGCACCGAGTGTCCGGAATCCGGACAAAGTGTCCTGAAAACAGGACACCTGTCAGGAATCGGTTCAGCGAGCGATTCCCGCCTCATTTCACCCATCTCCGCCGGAGTGGCCGGGTATCTTTGACCTGCAACGGCCCCGTCGCGACGTCGGCCCGATCCAGTGGGATTGACCCGATTGGCTGATCGCCGCGGCCCCCGGCTCCCTCCGGCAGTTCGAGCCGTGGTCAACGCGATCGACGATCGCAAGGGTGTCCGGATCCAGGTCCTGGACCTGCGGGGGCTCTCCGACGCTGCCGATTTCTTCATCATCGCGTCCGGCACGTCTGATGCGCATGTTCGAGGGCTCGCCGATGGCGTGGTCGACGCAGTCAGCCGGACCGGTCGGAGCCCACACCACGTCGAAGGCGTCTCGGCAGGCCGGTGGGTCCTACTCGATTTCGTGGACTTCGTAGTCCACCTGTTTCACCCGGAGACGAGGGCGTTTTACCAGCTCGAGCGCTTGTGGCAGGACGCGCCGACGCTCCTCTCCGAACCGTGACCGTCCGATCCGGACGAAAGGTTTCGACGATGCGCCGCCTCGCGTGGTTGCTCCTCGCTGCTGCGACCGTGGTTCCGGCCGCGCTCCCCGCCCAGTATTTCGGTCAGAACAAGGTTCAGTATTCGCGGTTCAAGTTCAAGGTCCTCGAGACCGAGCACTTCGACCTGTATTACTACGACATCGAACACAACGCGGCGCTCGATGTGGCGCGGATGGCCGAGCGGTCGTACACCGAGCTCTCGACCGTGCTGCGTCATCAGTTCCGCGAGCGCAAGCCGATCATCCTCTATGCCTCGCTCTCCGACTTTCAGCAGACCAATACCTCTCCTGATGAAGTCTCCGAGGGGACCGGCGGATTCACCGACTTCCTGAAGCACCGGATCGTGATTCCGCTCACCGGATCCTACGCCGATGTGCAGCACGTGCTTCAGCACGAAATGACCCACCAGTTCCAGTACGATGTCTGGTCGGGCGGGCGCGCCGGCGCCGGCGTGCAAACGCTGATCGCGATCAATCCGCCGCTCTGGTTCGTCGAAGGAATGGCGGAGTACATGTCGCTGGGCGGGGTTGACCCGAATACGGCAATGTGGTTGCGCGATGCGGCCCAGGAAGGAAAGGTCCCGACGATCCATCAGCTGGAGACCGATCCGCGCATCTTCCCCTACCGCTTCGGACAGGCGATCCTGAGTTACATCGGCCAGCGCTGGGGCGACGAAGCGATCGGTGCGATTCTCTCCGCGTCGCGCTCCGGGTCGCTCGAGGGCGCCTTTCGGCGGGTCATCGGTCTCGACTTCAAGCAACTCGGCGACCAGTGGCGCGACGCGGTGGACAAGGAATATCTGCCGCAGCTGAACACGGCGGACCGCGCCGGCCAGATCTCGCAAGTTGTGCTGACGAAGGAACGAAGCGAAGGGACGCTGCATCTGGCGCCGGCGCTGTCGCCGGACGGAACCCGGGTGGCGTACTTCTCGGAGAAGAACTTCTACTTCATCGATCTCTGGCTCGCGAACGTTGCCGACGGGAAGGCCGACCGGCGGCTCTTCAAGTCGACCTGGAGCTCAAACTACGAAACGTTCCGGTTCATCAATTCCTCGTCAAGCTGGTCGCCCGACGGGAAGTTTCTCGCGTTCGCCGGGAAGAACGGCGCCCACGACGACATCATCATCATCGACGTCGCGTCCAACAAGACCGTTGCCACGATCCGGACCGGATTGAGCGGCGTCACCACTCCCGACTGGAGTCCCGACGGATCGCGGCTCGTCTTCACCGGATACGATGGCGGGCTCTCGGATCTCTTCGTCGTCGATCGGAACGGCGCCAATCTCAAACGGCTCACCAACGACAAATATGCCGACCTGAATCCAGCGTGGTCGCCGGATGGCAAATCGATCGCCTTCACCACCGATCGCGGCCCGGAGACCGACTTCACTACGCTGCACTTCGGGAATTACCGCCTGGCGCTGTATCACTTCGACTCGAACCAGATCGAAGTACTCAAGGGAATGGACGTCGGCAAGAATTCGGGACCGCAATGGTCGCCGACCGGCACTTCGATCGCGTACATCTCGGACCGCACCGGGGTGAGCAACATCTATCTGTACGACATGGCGTCCGGCGATTCGTACCAGATCACCAATTTCTTTACCGGCGCGCAGGGGATCACGCCGCTGTCGCCGGTGCTGTCGTGGGCCCGGCAGGCCGACAAGCTGGCGTACGTCTATTACGAGAAGGGCGATTACGACGTGTACGTGCTCTCCAATCCCGAGAGCCGCAAGAAGGAACCGTGGCGCCCGGTGACCGTGCTCGCCACCAATCGGCCACCGGTGACCAATCCCGCCGCGCCACCGGCTGATACCACGCACGTGGTGACCGCGGGCGGAACGTCCCTGTACCGGTCGCCAACGGGCTTCCGGCGCGCCGACTCCCTCGGGAAGCAGGCCGATACGGCGCGCGTTGCCACCGGCGAGGTATCGATTGCCCGGTTGATCGACTCCAGCAAGATCCCGATGCCCGACACGAACACCTTCTCGGAACGGCCGTACAAGACGGTCTTCACGCCGGACTATGTCTCGCGGCCGAGCATCGGCTACGCGCGCAACAATTTCGGCTCAGGCGTCTTCGGCGGCACGTCGGTCCAGATGTCCGACATGCTCGGCGACCACGAGCTGCTCTTCTCGGGATTCGTCAACGGGCGGATCGATGAGGCACAGGTGCTCGGTGCGTATGTCAACCAGACGCGACGAATGAACTGGGCAGTCGGTTTGTCGCAGGATCCGTATTTCTTCTACAACGGCTCCGCGATCGAGGAAGGGACGCCGAGCCAGTTCGAAGACACCTACGTCACCGAAGTGCGACGGATCGTGCTGCGATCGGCTTTCATCACGGGCTACTACCCGCTGTCGCGGTTCCAGCGGATTGAGACCGGGATGCACGTCACCAACGTCGAGGATGCGGTGCTCGACTATCTCGAACCGTTCGATCCGTCGAGCGGGCTGCTGACAGAGGACCCGTCGACGCAGAAGACGGTGCTGAGCGAAAACGCGTTCGTGCAGCCGTCGCTGGCGTGGGTCTACGACAACTCGATCGAAGGGTACACCGGCCCGTTTCTCGGACGGCGGTCGCGGTTCGAGCTGGCACCGGCGATCGGCGGCTGGACCTATCTCCAGGCGACGGCGGATTATCGCCGCTACGATCATCTGTTCGGCCCGTTCACGCTGGCAACGCGCGCCCTGTACTACGGCCGCAGTGGCCGTGATGCCGACAGGTTCGCCATGTATCTCGGCTATCCCGACCTGATTCGCGGCTGGACGTCGGGGTCGTTCGATCGTCACGAATGCGCGGCGCTGATCGCACCGGACCCGAATACGCAGACGGGGTGCGCGCCACTCGATCAGCTGGTCGGTACGTCGATCGGCGTAGCCAACGCCGAGTTGCGCTTCCCGATTCTGTCGCAGCAATACATGCACTGGTTGCCGCAGCTCTTCCCGCCGATCGAGGGGGCGCTCTTCTACGATGCCGGCGTGGCCTGGGCGGGAAATACCACCTTCAGCTGGAATCGTGCGGCGGACGCGAACCCGGCACTGGTGCGGACGCCGCTCCAGTCGATCGGGCTGTCGATCAAGATCAACGCGCTGGGCTTTGTCGTCCTCCGCTTTGATTATGCCAAACCGCTCAACCGACCTGGCGTGAGCCCCTACTGGACGATTTCGTTCGGACCAGCATATTGACCTGATGGCGTTACGTCTCACGGTCCCGATCGTCGGATTGGCCGCCGCGCTCGCTGGGTGCGGCGGCCACTCTGTTCCGCCCGCGTCACATCATCTCCCCGCCTCGGTCGCGGCACCGCCCAACGACGCGGCGCTGCTGCGCGTTTCCCGCACCGGCGGGACCGCCCAGCTGGTGCAGGCGAAGACGCTGGTCCCGCGCGAATGGATCATCGAAAGCGGGTTGCCGTCGATCGCGCACCTGGTGGCGACCAGCATTGAAGACCACATCGTCTATGCCACGGACAACAGCGGCAAGCTCGTCGCCATCGATCTGCTGGCGCGGAGGTGGCGCGTCGTCCCCACGGCGGCGCGCGGATTCGTCGGGGCGCCGGACGGAACGATCGTCGGTCTGGATTCGGCACAGCACCCGATCCGCTTTTCCGCGCGGACGATGACGGTCGATCGCGGCGCCGTCCCTCGCGGCGCCGTGATTGCGCGAGGCCCCGGCGATGAGGTGCTGGCGATCGGCGGCGGCACGCTGTCCGTGTTCGACACGAAGGGCGAGGTCCGTCACATCGCGGTTCCCGACGGTCGCGTGACCACGACCTGGCTCGGTGACCTGGTCGCCATTGCCACCGATTCGGGAGTCGCCGTCGCCGATCCGTCGGGGAAGCAGGCGGTGCGATTCCTGCGCGTCCGCGGCGGGGCGATCGCGGCGACCTATTCCCCCTCCGGACACCGGCTGTACGTGGCCCGCAAGAAGGGCGGGCTGGTGATGTTCGACCGCTTCAGCCACGTCCAGATCGGCGAACTTGCCGAGCCGGGGATGATCAGGGCGCTCCGGGTCGATCGCAGCGGGCGCTGGCTGATCGCCGACGCGGTTGGCGGCAACAAGATCTGGGTCGTCGACCTTGGCACCTGGAAGGTCGCCACGACGATCGACGCGCCGTGGGCGGATGATCTCCCGCAGGTCGTCGACGGGCGCACACTGTTGTTCCGCGACAAGGCCGACCTCGTCGCGATTGACCTCCTCGGGACCCCGCAGGGCCAGCGCGCCGTCCTGGTGGGCGGCGCCCCGGAGCTCTACCTGATGTTGCCGTGGGTGCCGAAGACGACGCCGGTCGCCGTGGCTTCGGCACCGCCGCCACCGCCGCCGTCCGATTCGGCGTCCTCACCCCCGCCGCCGCCGCCGACGACGACAACGGTGACACCGGCGGCCCACCCAGCCGCCGCCGGCGCGAAGCCGGCAACTGCGGCCAATGTCTATCTCCAGGTGTCGTCCTCGCAGAACAAGGACTGGGCCGACGCGTTTGCCAAACAGCTCAAGGACGCCGGATTCCCGGCCAAGGTCCTCGAGCCGCAAAGCGCCGATGAGGGGTATCGCGTCGTGGTCGGACCGTACACGTCGCGGGAGTCGGCTGACTCGGTCGGGAAGCGCCTCGGCCGGTCGTATTTCATCCTCACGCCGGGGTCCGGCGACGGCTGACCGGCCCTGCTATCTTTGCGCCTTGCAACGGCCGGGACACCCTCCGGCTGACTCGCTCCACCACTCAATACCACGCAGGCGATGAAGCTTACCAGGCTGGAACTCTCGGGGTTCAAGTCCTTTGCAGATACGGTCACGCTCTCCTTCGAGGACGGCGTCACCGCGATTGTCGGCCCCAACGGATGCGGCAAGTCGAACGTGTCGGACGCGGTGCGCTGGGTCCTGGGCGAGCAATCCGCGCGACTGCTTCGCGGCGGGAAGATGGAGGACGTCATCTTCCAGGGCGCGGCGACTCGCAGGCCGGTCAACGTCACGGAAGTGTCGCTCTACCTTGATAACAGCGACGGCCAGCTGCCGACGCCATATACCGAAGTCGTCGTCACGCGACGCCTCTCGCGCTCGGGACAGAGCGACTACCTGCTCAACAACGCTCCCGCGCGCCTTCGCGACATCCAGGATCTCCTTCGCGGCACCGGGCTCGGCGGCGATGCCGGGGTCGTGATCGAAGCGAAGATGATCGACCTCCTTCTCTCGGATCGAGCCGACGAACGTCGGTCGCTGTTCGAAGAGGCGGCCGGCGTCGGACTCTACCGGGATCGCCGGCACACGACGTCCCGACGCCTGGAAGAGACCGCCGGCGATCTGCAGCGCCTTGAAGACCTGATCGCCGAGGTGCAATCGCAGCTTCGCTCGCTGGCACGACAGAAGGGGAAGACGGAGCGGCACACCTCGCTCACCGAGGAGAAGTTCGCCGTCACCGTGACGCTGGCGCGCAAGCGGCTGGAGCAGCTCGCCGAAGATGCCAGCGCCTTCGAGCGGCGGCACGGCGAACTGACGGCGGCGCTGCCGACACAGCGCGAAGCGCTCGCAGCCCATACCAGTACCCGCGAGGAATCGGTCGTCCGGCGCAACGCCGCCGAACGCCACCGGACTGCAGTCGCCGACGAACTTGGCCAGGTGCGGGTCGCGCTGGGAAAGCTTGACGGCGATCTGGCGGTTGCAGCCGAACGGCTCGGCAATGCGGCGGAACGCCGGCGCCGTGCCGCCGACGAACGAGGCGACGCCGAAGTACGGATCCAGCAGGCGTCTCGTGAGCTGCAGAGCGCCGAGGGAGAGCAGGCATCGGCGCAGGTCGAGCATGCCAGAGTCCAGGAAGAGCTCGCTGGTCGTGCCGCGGTCGAAGAAGGGGTGCGTACCCGCCTCGGCGCTCAGCGCGACGACGTCCGCCGGATCGAACACGAACTCCAGACCGCGGCGGAACGCCTTCGCTCGCTCGAAGGCGAACGGACGGCGCTCGACGGCGAAATGGCGTCGATGCGCGAACGGATCGGCGAGGAAGAGGCGCATCGAGGTCATCTCGCCCAGGAGCGGCAGAGCGCCGGCGACCGACTGACCGACACGTCGGCGATTGCCGAGCGGCAGGGAGAAGATGCACGGCACCGCGTCGCCGAGGCAGAACAGGCTCGACTTCGCCTTCGCGAAACCCGCGACCGCGAAGCGCGCGAAGTCGCCGAGCGGCGCGCGCTTGAGGAAGAAGTTGCAGTCCTCTCCGCCCGCCGGGCTGCCATCGAAGCGCTGGAACGCGACCGCGTGGGACTTGCCCCCGCCGCCGCCGCGCTCCTGGCGGTTCGCGACCGCTTTGGCGGCCGCGTCATCGGCCCTCTCGCCGATTACATCACCACCAGCGGCGAAGCGGCTGAAGTCGCCGAGCAGCTTCTCGGCGATTTCGCCCACGCCGTGCTGGTCCGTGATGCAGAGACGGTCGAGGAGATCCGTCGCTGGCACGCGTCGGAGCATCCCGGTGCGCTGGTGTTGCTGCCGGTGTCACCCGGTCCCGCTGCGACCGGCGGCCAGATCGATCCCCGGCTTCGCGTCGACCCCGTCGCCGCCGACTGGATTGCCGCGCTGGTGGGCGGGTCCGAAGTCATTGAGCAGAGCGGCCACGCGCTGCGTCGCGCCAATGGCGCGATCTATCTCACCGGCCCGTCGGCCGCGACCGGACCGATCCGGCGCCGCGCCGAGCTCAAGGGGCTCGGTGAGCAGATCGACAAGGCGACCGCCGCGCTCGCCGCCGTGGGAGCGCGCGCCACCAGCACCGCCGCCGAACTCGCGACGCTTGATGCGTCGTTCGCCACCGCCGAGGAATCCGCGGACAAGGTTCGCGAAGCCGAGCGCAACGCCGTCGCCGCGCGTGAAGATGCCGCGCGCCGCGTCGCGAATGTCGACCGGGAACTCGCCGAGGCAACAACACAGCTCGAGCGCCTCAATGATCGCCTCCGCCGCGCCGAAGCGCGACGCGCCGAAGTCGAAGCGGCGATCCTCGCCGACGGAGCCCGGCGTGAAGCGCTCGACGAATCGCTCCGCACCGCGCGCAGCGGCCTCGCGGTGCTCGAGGCCGAGCAGGAACAGGCACGGGACGATCGCTCCGCGTGGCAGGTCCAGGAAGCGCATCTTGGTGCGCGACTGCGGTCGGCCCACGACGCGATCGCGCGCGCGCGGCAGATCATCGCCAGTGCCGAAGAAAGTGGTCGCGCGCGCGCCGAGGAAATCGCCGCACTCGACCTCGATCGTACCCGCCTCGAGAGCGAACGAGCGCGATGGGTCGCCGAGAGCGAAGCAGCTCGTGAGCGGGCAGCTGCGCTGGAGACCGCCGTGGCCGAGGCAGAAGAAGCACTCGCCGGCGCGGATGCCGACCTCACCGAGGCGGAAATGGTGCTGCACGAGGCGCGCGCGACCACCGAAGCGATGAGCGAGGAGCATCACCGGCTGCAACTCGACGTTGCGGAAACCACCGCGCAACGCGGCCGAATCGTCGAGCGTGTCGAGGCCGAATGGAAGCGCTCGTTCGACGCGCTGGTCGAGGCTGCACCGATCCTTGATCTCGACCTCGACTCCCTGGAGCTCGAGGCGGAACGGATCGTCAACGCGCTGGAGGCGATCGGTCCGGTCAACGCCCTTGCCCTCGAAGAGCACGCGGAGGAGAGCAAGCGTCTCGCCTTCCTGCAGGCGCAGCGCGACGATCTGGTCGCGGCGCGGCAATCGCTGCTGCAGGCGATCAAGGAAATCGATGGTACCGCGCGAGCTCTGTTCGTCGAGACATTCGCCGCCGTGAGCACCAACTTCGTCCACGTGTTCCAGACGCTGTTCGGCGGCGGCGAATGCGAACTGCGACTCAGCGACCCCAATGATCCGCTTGAGGCGGAGATCGAGATTCACGCCGCGCCGCGCGGCAAGCGCACCCAGCGGATTCATCTTCTGTCATCGGGCGAGCGGACCCTGGTCGCCGTGTCGCTGCTCTTCTCGATCTATCTGACCAAGCCGAGTCCGTTCTGCCTGATGGACGAAGTCGACGCGCCGCTCGACGACGCCAACGTCGGCCGCTTCCTGCGGCTCCTAGACGAATTCAAGGCCCAGACCCAGTTCCTGGTCATTACACACAATCCGCGGACGATGCAGGCCGCTGACAGCGTGTATGGCGTCACCATGCAGGAGCCGGGCGTTTCGACCATCGTGGGAGTACGGATCGCGGACCATACCGCCGCGGTGTAACACGCCGCCGCCGCGCTTTCTTCTCCCGCCGTCCCGCGGTATTCTTCGATCATGCTGATTGTCATGAAGCCGGACGCCACGCCCGATGAGATATCCGGCGTGGTATCACTCATCGTCTCCATGGGGTACGAGGCGCGCCCGATGCCCGGGCGGCAGCGCACCACCGTCGGACTGGTCGGAAATGACGGCCGGGTCGATTCGTCCACCATCGGCGGGTTGCCGGGGGTGGCCGAGATCATCCACGTCTCGAAACCGTACAAGCAGGTGTCGCGCGAGTGGAAGCCCGAGCCGACGCGAATCGCGCTGGGCGACGGCACCACGATCGGTGATCGCGAAGTCGTGGTGATGGCAGGGCCATGCTCGGTCGAGAACGAGGAGCAGATCATTGCGTCGGCCCGACTGGTGAAGGCCGCCGGTGCGACGGTGCTACGCGCTGGAGCGTTCAAGCCGCGGTCGTCGCCGTATTCGTTCCAGGGTCTCGGCGCCCGCGGGCTCGACCTGCTCGAGCGCGCCCGCGAGGAGACCGGGCTGCTGATCGTCACCGAGGCGATGGACGTCGACGGCCTTGAACTCGTGGCACGGACCGCCGACATCATCCAGATCGGCGCGCGCAGCATGCAGAACTATCCGCTGCTCAAGGAGTGCGGCCGCCTGCGCAAGCCGATCCTCCTCAAGCGCGGCCTCGCTGCGACGATCACCGAACTCCTGCTCTCGGCAGAATACATCCTCTCCGAAGGGAATCCCAACGTGATTCTCTGCGAGCGCGGGATCCGTTCATTCGACACCACGACACGCAACCTCTTCGACATCGCCGCGATCGCCGTCGTCCACGGCCTGTCGCACCTGCCGATCATCGCCGACCCGAGCCACGGAACGGGTCATCGCGACATGGTCATTCCGATGGCCCGTGCCGCGATCGCAGGCGGCGCCGACGGATTGATCGTCGAGGTACACCCCAACCCGGAGCGCGCGATGTCGGACGGCGCGCAGAGCCTCTACCCGGAACAATTCGAACGGATGATGCGCGAGGTCGGTGCCATCGCCGAGGTGATCGGTCGCTCGCTCGCCACCGTGGGAAGCGCGGTTTGATGATGCGGCGCCTCGCCTCGTGGATCGGTGTGGCGCTCGTGACGGGACTCCCGGTGGCTGCGCTGGCGCAGTCGGGCGGAGACGCCGGGGTTCCGGTGGTCCGCCGTGCGTCTCAGGCATACCAGTCGCTGTCGAGCTTCCAGGCGAATTTCCATCAGCATTTCGAAGACAAGGCCGTCGATCAGCCGGACCAGAAGGGCGTGCTCTACCAGCAGGGGACCAACCTCTTCGCGATGCGCTTCACCGATCCGCCCAAGGACGCCATCGTTTCCGACGGCAGCAAGCTCTGGGTCTACACGCCGAGCGAAACGCCGGGCCAGGTGCTCCAGTACCCGCTACAGAACCATCCAACGTATGGCAGCAACCTGCTGGCGATGTTTCTCGACAATGCCACCGACCGGTATCGCATCACCTACCTCCGCTCCGAGCCGATCGACGGCCACATGACCGACGTCGTGCTGATGGAACCACTCGAAAGCGATCTACCGTTCCGCCGCGCCACGATCTGGTTCGACCGCGACAATCACATGCCGCGAAAGCTCGACATCGAGGAAATGCACGACCGTCGGCGAATCCTCCAGCTGTCGCAGTTGCAGCTCAACCGGTCGATCGACCCCTCACTCTTTCGCTGCAAGACCCCGCTCGGTACCAGGATCGTCAACTAACGCACGACGCAACGCGTCTGCGCTCGACCGATCGAGACCGGCACGCATGGCAATCGCCAGCGCCTCCCGACCCAGTGCCAGGTAGAGCGCACGATCTTCGCCCGCCAGCACCTCCAGATGACGTGAGACCGTTCCCCCATCGCCGCGACGGATCGGTCCAGTCAGCGCCGCGAGCCTGCCGCCCTCGAGATTGCTGATCGTCCTGCGCATCAATGGCAGGAAGAGCGTCTCGGCGACGTCGCCGAGACCGGCGTCGCGCCCGAGGCGCCCGGCAATGGCGGCGAGGACCACCGGGTAATTGGAGGCAAACACCGCAGCGGCGTGGTAGAGCGGCTTCTTGTCCGCCTCGATTTCCACCACCGGTGTGAGGCGAAGCATCGAGGCGACACGTCGAGCGACGGCGAGGGCACGCGGGTCGCCTTCGATCACCGCCGGCGCGCCGGCGAGTGCATCGGGATCGCCGTCGGGATCGGCGAAGGTCTGCAATGGATGGATCGAACCGAGCGCCGCCCCCGAACTGTTGAGGGCGGCCAGCGACGAACGATCGCAGAGCCCGGAGGTGTGGAGGACGGCGTGATCGGCGGTGATCAACCGGGAGCGGGCCAGCTCGAGCGCCACTGCACCGATGGCATCGTCAGGCACCGCAACGATCACCAGATCGCAGGCAGCGAGCGCGGCATCCCAGACCGGCGACGCCGGCTCGAGCGGTTCAGGTATTGCCTGCGCTTCGCGGCCGAGAACGGCAATCGACTCTCCGGCACGAAAGAGCGCGCGGGCGAAGGAGAGACCGACACGGCCCGGCCCGATGACCGCGATGTGATCGAATGTCACTGGATCGACGGACCGCCGGAAACTTGCGACAGCAGCGCGGCCTGCGTCGCGCCGTTCTGGAATAATCGCAACGCGGCGCGCACCTGCGGATCGTCTTCGGTGCGACGCCGCAGCTGAGCCGCTCGGCCGAAGACGTAGGCATCGACTTCGTAGGCGAGCTGTTGATCAACAAGCTTGGTCCCCGCGGCGACCTGTTGCGGCGTCAACGTCACCTTCTTCGCGCGAAGGCGGTCGAGCACTGCCTGACGCATCGGATCGGTGACCTGGAAGTCGGGCGAACTCACCGAGTGCTTCGCCTTGACGTCGAGCGCAACGGCCACGAGTGCGTCCCGGAATGCCGCGACGTTCGACCCGATCCCCTTGGCGAAGTCCTTTTCACCATCGGTCAATGTGTCGGTCCGCACCAGGCGATCGGGGACGATCCCGCCGCCACCCTTTACGATCCTGCCGCTCACCGTCTTGAACGAGGGAAGCGAATCGAGCCACCGCGAACCCGCCCGCGTCGCTTCGTCGTTGGCCAGTTTCACCTGATCGGCCTGGCTCGATGCGGTGCGCTGAATGGTGCGGCCGCTCGGCGTGTACCACCGACCGGTGGTGAGCTTGAGGCCGCGCCCGTTGCCGAACGGCCAGAGGGTCTGCACCAATCCCTTCCCGAACGTCGCGTTGCCGACGATCACCGCGCGGTCGTTGTCCTGCAGCGCGCCGGCGATGATCTCAGCCGCGCTGGCGGTGTATTCATTGACCAGGACGACGATCGGAAGTGCTGGCCACGGTTGCGGCATCTGGTCGACAAACCGGTGATTCATGTCCGGCATGCGACCGCGGGTTTCGACGATCTTCCGCCCTGGATCGAGGAAGAGATCGGAGACCGAAGCGCCCTGGGTGAGCAGTCCGCCGGGATTCTCCCGGAGGTCGAGGATCAGCCCCTTCATTCCCTGCTTGAGGAGCCCGCTGATCTCGCTGCGCAACTCGCTGGCAGAGCTGTCGCTCACCGTGCTCAGCGCGACGTATCCGATGGTGCCGTCGAGCATGGTCCCCGGTTGGACCGACCGGTTGTGAATCACTTCGCGCACCAGCGAGAACGGCAGAAGCTCCGTCGTTCCCGGTCGGCGGATCCTGACATCGACCCGCGTGCCGGGCGCGCCCCGCAGCAGCTTGATCGCCTTGTCCTGCGTGATGTTGTCGGTCGGGTGGCCGTCGACTTGCTCGATCTGGTCGCCGGCCTGGATGCCGGCGCGTTCCGCCGGCGTGCCCGGCAGCGGCGCGACGATGGTGATGACGCCGTTGCGCACGTCAATCTGCATGCCGAGTCCGCCGTAATTCCCGGTCGTGACTTCGCTCAGCGCCTTGTAGTCTTCCTGATCCTCGAGGACGGAGTACGGATCGTTCAGCTCCTTGACGGCGCCTGCGGCAGCCATGTCGTAGAGCGAATCGGGGCCGACGGAATCGACGTAGAACCGGTCGATGTACTGCATGACGGTCTGCAACAGTTCGGGGCCACTGACATCGGTCCGATTGCGCGCGCCGCGCAGGAGCCAGCCGCCGCTCAGGAAGGAGACGATGGCCACCAGTACGATCAGACCCCAGCGCTGCTTCACCATTCGTTCCGATCCCTTCGGCGCGTCACGACGGCCGCGATTGGAATCGGGCGACGTCGCTCTGTATCAGCGCGCGCCACGACGCTTCGAGGACACTCTCCGCACTGCCATCCGCCTGAATATGACGAACCCCGGGGCCGGCCGCAGCACGATACGCACCGGCGACACGACGGTGAAATTCGGCAGACTCGCGCTCCACACGATCGAGTCCCTTCCCCGCCCGCTGCTGTCGCTCCAGGGCGATCGCGGGATCCACATCGAGCACCAGGGTGAGATCGGGGACCAGACCACCGGTCGCCGCCTGATTGACCCAGCGCACGTGGTCGAGCGGAAGTTCGCGGCCGGCGCCCTGATAGGCGATCGTCGAGAGATCGTATCGATCGGAGAGCACCACGCGACCTGCGTCGAGCGCGGGCCGGATCACCCGCGCCACGAGATCGGCGCGCGCCGTGACCATGTAGAGGAGTTCCACGCCAGCCGACAGGGTGCCGGTTGCGTTCAGGAGTTCGTGCCGAAGCGCCTCCGCGACCACCGTTCCGCCGGGTTCCCGAACCAGCACCGGATCGATGCCGACGCCGCGCATCCGCTCGGCCAGGCTCGCGGCAAGGGTGGTCTTTCCCACCGCCTCGGGCCCTTCGAGAACGACAAAGAGCCCGGGTGCCATCAGAGGGTGATGATCCCGCTGGTCGCGCCGCGTTCCATCCCTTCGGCGATCATCTGATTGACGCGGCTCATCAACTTGTCGACGTTGGCGCGGGCCACGAGGTAGTTCTGTCCGATCGGTGACAGCTCGAATTCGCGCAGCGTCGTCTCGTACTCGGTGGCCTTCGCTTCATCGGGCGGCTGCCCCTGCGCCATCGCCTGGTCGAACTCCCGCGTCAGTCGGGAAATCGTCTCCAGCCGCTTCTGCGCTTCGGAGTCATCTCGCAGCGCCTGTTCGGCGCGCCGCAGCGCCTGATACTCCGGCGCCTGACCGATCAGCCGACCAAGCTCCTGCGCCTTGTCCTCGATCATCACTCCGTCCCCCGTCGCGCGAGCAGATAGCGCGCACGACCAAAAAGGTCATCCTCGATGACGATATCGCGCCAGCCACCGTCACTCGCACTGGCGGCCGCGGCATCAGCCCGGCGGCAATCGACCTCCATCGCGATCCACCCCCCCGGCTTCAGGGCCTCCTGGGCCCGCTGCAGGAGTCGGCGCGTCGCGTCGAGCCCATCCGTGCCGCTCCGGAGCGCGAGTTCCGGTTCGTAATCGCGGACCGATGATGGCAAGGTGTCATACTCATTCGCCGTAAGATAGGGCGGATTCGACACGATCAAGTCGACGCGTCCCCTCGCGATCGGGTCCAGGAGATCTCCATGCACCCAGCGCACGGAGATCCCCGTCGACGTCCCGTTCTCCGCAGCCAGCGACAAGGCGTCGCCCGACAGATCGATTCCCCAGACCTCATCGAATCGCCCCTCCATTGCCAGCGAAAGTGCGATCGCTCCGGTGCCGGTCCCGACGTCGACGGCGATGCCGGTCGAGACGCGGGAAAGCGCCCGTTCGACCAGCCCCTCGGTTTCGGGCCGGGGAATCAGGGCGCGCCGGTCACAGCGAATCGTCAGGTGGCGGAAACCGGTCCACCCGGTGACGTAGGCGAGCGGCGCGCCGGCGGCGCGTGCGGCTACCGCAGCGAGATAGCGGTCGGCGTCGGCCGCGGCAACCGATGCGTCGGTGCGGAGCAGATGGGCCGTCGGAAGTGCCAGATCAGACCAGAGGCGGAGCGCGTCGCGGCGAGGCTCGTCGATCCCGGACGCGCGGAACGCGGCGGTCCCCTGCGCGATCAGCGTCGCGATCGTTGCCGGCGCCTCAACCATCGGCATCTTCGTTGCGCGCGGCGAGGCGAAGCGCATCGACCAGTTCGTCGAGCTTTCCGTCCACGACGTCGGCAAGATTGTGCACCGATACGTTGATCCTGTGATCGGTGACCCGGCTCTGCGGGAAGTTGTAGGTCCGGATCTTGGCCGATCGATCGCCGCTGCCGACCATCGATCGCCGCTCCGCAGAGCGCGCCGCTTCGTGCTCCGCGATCATCCGGTCGAGCAGGCGGGCGCGCAGCACTTCCATCGCCTTGAGCTTGTTCTGCAACTGCGATTTCTGGTCCTGTTGCTGCACCACGATCCCGCTCGGCAGGTGCGTGATGCGCACCGCCGAATCGGTGGTATTGACGCTCTGACCGCCGGGCCCTGATGAGCGGAAGACGTCGATCTTGAGGTCGTTCTGATCGATCCGGACGTCGATCTCTTCCGCCTCGGGGAGGGCCGCAACAGTCGCCGCCGAGGTGTGAATCCGTCCCTGCGTTTCGGTGGCCGGAACGCGCTGCACGCGATGGACTCCCGATTCACGGCGGAGAAGCCCGTACGCGCCGGCGCCTCGAATCGCGACGACCGCTTCACGGATTCCGCCCATCGTCCCGGAGTGGACCTCGATCGGTTCGACGCGCAGCCCACGCCGCTCGGCGAAACGCGTGTACATCCGGAGCAGGTCGCCGGCGAAGAGCCCGGCCTCGTCGCCACCGGTTCCGGCGCGAATCTCCAGGATGACGTCGCGGTCGTCGTGGGGATCGGGCGGCACGAGGAGTTCCTGCACCAGCGATCGCACCGGCTCGACCTCGACCTCGAGCCGGTGGAGCTCCTCGAGTGCCATCGCGGCAATCTCGGGGTCACCGGACGAGGTCATCTCCTGCGCGCCGGCAATCTCACGATCGAGGCGCTGGAGCGACTCGGCCGCGCGCACAAGCGGTACCAGCCGTGAATGCTCGCGGCCGAGGGATCGCAATCTGGCGGGGTCTGCTGCAGTCGCGGGCTCGGACATCTCCCGCGCGACCTCCTCCGCCCGCGCGAGCGCCTGGCGGAGTCGGAGGTCCATGCTCAGGACTTGGCGGGTTCCGCCGCGGCGGCGCCGGAATACTTGCGCCGGAAGCGATCAACCCGGCCCGCGGTATCGACCAGGCGCTGCTTGCCGGTGAAATACGGGTGGCACTGCGCACACACTTCGACGTTGATCGACTTGGCGGTGCTGCGGGTTTCGAACGAATTGCCGCACTGACAGTGCGCGGTGATCGTCTGATAGACGGGGTGCAGATTCGGCTTCACTGGATTCCTCACAGTTTGTTGAGCCATGGCCGCTGGACGCAGGCCATGATAGCCATCCAACCTAAACGGGGAGGGGTCCGGATTCCACTGGTCGGAACCGGCCTGGAGCCATTCTCCGCCACCCCACCAGCGCCGCTGCCGCCAGCGTCGGGGGCGCGGTCAGCAGGACGATCGGCAGGGTTTCCTGTCCGGCTGCCGCCGGGAGGAGCGCCAGGACGACCGCGACACCGGTCGTGGCCAGGACGACCTGCGACACCCGCCGCACCCATGAGGACGGCGCGACGCGGCCCACCCGCCAGCACGGGACGATCAGCAGGAGCGCCAGTGGTGAAATCACCAGAAGATTGTGATTGGCGTGAGTCGCGACGTTCGCGCTCACCGTCCAGAAAAAGACCAGCAGCAGCCCCCCCACTCCCATCAGCAGCAACCAGAGACTCCCCACCAGCCGTCCGATGACGCCCGGTGGCCCGGCGATCGTGGCGAAACCGATGACGAGTGCCAGCGCGATACCGATCAGCAGGAAGTCGAACGTCCAGTGCGGGGGCGCCGGGTCGACGTGGAAGGTGCCGATGGTGAGCAACCCCTGCTCGCGAATCACCAGTGGCGATTCCGACCCGTTGGGGCCAGGGACACGCAGCGTGCGGATATGCTGCTGCACCTTGATCGGCAGGAACATTTCGTCCCATTGATCGAGCGGTTTGTCGACCTGCGGCCCGAGCGCGGCATCGATCCCGACGAACAACAGCTTGTCGTTGGTGATCGAGCGCAAGGTATGAAATCTGAGGGTTCCCTCTGCGGGCTTCCCAACCGTCACCTCCCGGAGCGAGCCGCCGAGCACCGCATCGAGCAGATCCCGCACCCGCGTCGAGCAATTGTCTCTATAGTAATCGTAGATATAGGTGCGATTCTCGGGGAGCGCGTTGCGGGCGAGACGGGCGGCGATGTCCTCACGCTGGGCATACGAGAGATTCAGCAGCTGGACGGTGACGTCCCGGCGAAAGAAGGCGTATTCCTCCAGCACGTTGGTCAGCGAGCTGTCGACGCCGAGCCAGTAGCGCGGTTTCCCGCTCGCGAAGTCGGCGACAAAGCCGAGCATCCCCGCCACCGTGTGCGGAAACTCGAAGGTACCGAAATTGTAGATCAGGTCGGTGTGGGCCGCGGTGTCGCGAATCCAGATCGCGTTGTGATCGAACCGTTCGTAGATCTCGGCGCCCGGCCCCATCGTCATCAGGTAGACCTGGAGGTTCTCGCCGTTCGATCCCTGTGCCTGCGCCGAGACCGACGTTCCGGGAATGACGAACGCCGCCAGCGCGGCAAGCCATCCTGCAAGCTTCACAGCGTCACGGCTCGCTGCTCCTCCGCCGCCTGGTAGATCGCCTCCATCACCTTGACCAGTGTGACCTGTTCCTGCAGCGATGGCGCTGTCGAGTCGCCGCGAACCGCTGCAACGAAGTGCGCCCACTGGGCGCGCAGGCCGAGGGCGAACGGCGTTTCGCGCGAGTGCGCCCCCGACGAGACAACGTCCCGGGCCATGCCGTGGAAATCCTTCCAGATCGCCAGCGGATTGATGCGAGCCGATCCGCGGGCCGCCCTCACCGCGAGCCCGAAGCGCTCACCCGGTCCGACGAAGCGCCACGACACATCGATGTGGACCGAGGCGCCACCCGCCAGCGCGATCATCGCGGTCCCCGACGGTTCGACCCCCTTCTCGCGGCCGCGATCGGGGAAGACCGCCATCACCCGCTCCGCCTCGGCAAACCCTGCCATCCAGAGCGCCAGGTCAAGCGTCCCAAGGCCCAAGTCGAGCATCGCGCCGCCGCCGGCGAGCTCCTTGCGCTGGCGCCACCCGAGGCCGTCCCGTCCGGCGCGCGCCATGAACCACCAGGCGCGAATCGATTCGAGGTCGCCAAGCTCCCCGCTCTGCACGAAGGAGCGGATCTGCTGCACATCGGGGCGATAGCGATGGTTCGCACCGACCATGAGGACGCGGCCATGCCGCTGCGCCGCCTTCACCGTCTTCTGGACGCCGGCGTGGGTCAGCGCGAGCGGCCGCTCGACGAAGACGTGAAGCTTCGACGCAAGTGCCGCCTGGATGTGTGATTCATGCAGATGACTCGGCGTGCAGATCAGCAGGGCATCGAGTCCTTCCTCGAACTCGACGAGTTCCTCGATGTCGGTGAAGGCATCCTGCACGCCGAAGCGATCGGCCAGCGCGCGCGCCTTGGCGAGGTCGGTATCGCAAATCCCCACGACCTCGATCTCCTTGATGCGCTTGAGGGCCGGGAGATGCCCCACCTGGGTCACCGCACCTGCGCCGACGATACCGAGCCGCAACCGCTCCGCCATGACGATCTCTCTGCCTAGTAGGCTGGTTCGATTTCCGTGCCCGGAAAGTAGCTCGCCAGGATGGTTTGGTAGTCTTCCCCCGCGCGCGAACGCCCGATCGCGCCCCACTGGCACATTCCGACGCCGTGCCCATTCCCCTGCCCGTCGATGTCGACGCGCTCGATCCGCCCGCCGGTGCGGCTGATCCGGATGGTGAATGATGTGCTGCGAAGGATGCCGCCCTCGGGCGGCGAAAGGACCCGCCGGATCGCCTGCCCGCTCACCGGCGTGGCGCCGTTGCGACCGACGAATTCGACGGTCGCCACGCGTCCGCTGGCGGTGTGCGCCGCAACCCGGACGTCGGTGATCTCGCCGGCGCGCCCCCCGGGGAGTCCTTCGGCGGTGAGAGTGCGCCGCAGGATGGTCGCGAGCTGGCTGGCGCTCCATCCCGCGGTCCACTGGAATCGCGGCGAGATCGCACACCATGGTGTGCCGTTCGGATCGACGTCGTCGACCGCGCGAAGATAGGGATGCCGCGCGCCGGCGAACGCTGCCGAGCCGTCCTCGGTGCGGCCGCCGCAGGTCGACGAGAAGAAGGCGTCGATCGGTTCGTGATTGAAGGTGATGATCTGTCCGCGTGTGGCGACCACCGCGGCGCTCGCCAGCGAATCCTCCGCCGATGCGCCGGCGTAGACCTGATCGCTGGCATCGGCGTTGAGGTCATACCCGCGATCACGCCAACGAGTCTGGTTGCGGATCGCATACGTGCGCGAGACCACCGCCTGCGCCTTGAGTGCCTCGAAGTCGGTGTTGGATCGCGTGCCAAGCTCCGCGGCAACGACGCCGCCGAGATACGCCTCGAGTGAGACGGTGTTGATCACCGTCACGCCGCTGTCGGATCGGCGCAGCTCGAGGGTACCGCGGTATTCCCGACCGTTGAGCCGCAGCGTCGAGCCGACGTTGACCGGCTCGATCAGGAGGATCTGCCGGGTGACCGGGCCGCGGGTATCGAGGAGCGACACATCGGCACCGCGCACGACCGCATCGGCGCTGGCGCCGTCCGCGGTGGTGCGGAGTTCGCCCTCCATCGGATCGCTGATCCGGAGCCCGCCGCCGCCGCCGATCGTGACGCGCCGTGCGTTGAGGATCACGCCGATGCGGACCTGCGGATCGGGTGCCACCGCGACGGGGACCGGTGTCGGATTGGGTTCGGGGGGAGCACACGAGCCGGCGAAGAGCAGAATCGCCGCGACACCGCTCCAGGCCCGCGGGGCGCCGGTCACCCGCGATAGTTGCCGAACTTGAGTTCGACCTCGAAATCCTGGCCGCGGAGGAAGGCGATCACGCCCTGCAGTTCGTCGCGGGAAGGCGACGTCACCCGCAGCTCGTCTCCCTGGATGCTCGCCTGCACCTTCTTGAATCCACCGTCCTTGATGGCGCGCTGGATCGCCTTCGCGGCGTCGGCGGGAATCCCCTGCGTCAACGTGAGCGTGCGGCGAACCGAGCCAGCGCTGCCGACAATCGGATCTCCGACCTTGAGGTTCTTGACCGGAACGCCACGCTTGATCAGGCGGCCCTGCACCACGTCGAGCAGTGCATCCATCCGGAATTCGTCATCGGCGTGCAGCGCAATGGTGGCATCGGCGCGCGTGAACTCGATGGTGCAGTGCGTTCCCTTGAAATCGTAGCGCCCGGCGATCTCCTTGACCGCCTGGTTCACCGCGTTGTCGACTTCCTGCAGGTCGGCACCGGTCGAGATATCAAATGAGGGATTGGCAGCCATGCGGAGTCATCCGAGGAAGGAGTCGAGTGCTCTCGCCTGGCTCGCGAGACGGAGCCGGAGGAGCGCCTTGTCCTTGATCTGGCGAACCCGTTCGCGGGTGATTCCCATCATCACACCGATCTCCTCCAGGGTCATCGCTTCGCCGGCGTCGAGCCCGAAGTAGAGTCTCACCACCCGCGCCTCGCGCTCTCGCAGCGACCCCAGCACTTCGTCGAGGCATTCGGTGAGGGCGTGTTCCATCGCGTCGGCATCGGCGCCGCGTTCCTGGGCGTCGGGGAGGTAGTCGAGGAGTCGCGATTCGTCGCCGGGAACCGCCGGCGCGTCGAGGGAGAGATGCTCGCGCGACATCGCGAGGGCGCGCTCCACCTCACCCACCTCGAGGCCGGTCCCGGCGGCGATCTCGTCGGCGGTCGGCTCGCGGCCGAGTTCCTGCTGCAGCTGTGCCGTGTGGCGGCCGATGCGGTGCAGTGCTCCGGCCTGGTTGAGCGGGAGGCGCATGATTCGTCCCTGATCGGCAAGTGCCTGCAGAATCGATTGGCGGATCCACCACACGGCGTAGGAGATGAACTTGATGCCGCGCGTTTCGTCGAAACGTTGCGCGGCCCGGAGCAACCCCAGATTTCCCTCGTTGATCAGGTCGGCGAGGGAGACGCCGCGATTCTGGTAGCGCTTGGCGACCGACACGACGAAGCGGAGATTGGCGCGAATCAGTCCGTCGAGCGCCTCAACATCACCACGCCGAATCCGCGCCGCGAGTTCCTGCTCTTCGGCGCGGGTCAGCAACGGATAGCGGGCGATGTCGTGGAGATAGAGGTCGAGCGAACCCTCGTCAGGGCCGCCGGTGTGTCTGCTGCCACCAGTGCGCAGTGGTTGCATGACTGAAAGCTGGACGGACGCGTACCGAACAGCAAGAGCAGCCCGCGAATTCACACCTCATACGTATCGATCTGCGCACGCTGCAGCGAGCCGGAATAGTCGACATAGCAGACCTTCGTCTCGGAATAGAAATCGAAGACTTCCCAGCCACCTTCACGGTGACCATTCCCGGTCTGCTTCACGCCACCGAACGGCAGATGAGCCTCTGCGCCGATCGTCGGCGCGTTGACGTAGGTAATGCCGTTCTCCAGATCTTCCATCGCGCGGAAGGCGAGATGGACATTCGCGGTATAGATCGAGCTCGAGAGGCCGTAGCGCACCTCGTTGTTCACCTTGGCGGCCTGGTCGTACGAGCCAACGCGAATCACGCTCAGCACCGGTCCGAAGATCTCTTCGGTGGCGAGCCGCGTTCCCGGCTTCACTCCGGCGATGACCGTGGGCCGGTAGAAGAAGCCCTTCGACGTCCTGGCCCCGCGCGGCCGCGCCCCGCCGCACACCACCTCAGCCTCGCCGATCACTTCCGGTGCGAGGTAGCTCTCCACCTTGTCGCGCGACGCGGCGTGGATCAATGGTCCCACCTGCGTGCGCTTCTCGCGGCCGTCGCCGAGGACGAGATCGTTCGCCGCGTCGGTAAGGCGGGCGAGGAATCGATCGTGGACCTTGCGGTGAATGATCAGCCGCGATGTCGCGGTGCACCGCTGGCCGGTGGTCCCGAATGCGCCCCAGAGGACGCCATCGAGCGCCAGGTCGAGATCGGCGTCGTCCATCACGATCATCGCGTTCTTGCCGCCCATTTCGAGCGACAGCCGCTTGTGCATCCGCCCGCAGACGGCGCCGATCGCCGAGCCGGTTGCGGTCGATCCGGTAAAGGAGATCACCGGCACGCCAGAATGTTCGACCAGCGCTCGCCCTGCCGCCTCGCCGCCGTGGACGAGCTGGATCACCTGCTCGGGAATCCCCGCTTCGAGGAGAATCTCGACGAGCAGCGTCGCCGTGTGGGGAACGTCTTCCGACGGCTTGAGAATCACGCTGTTGCCGGCGAGGAGTGCGGGGAACGCTTTCCAGGTCGGGATCGCCATCGGAAAGTTGAACGGCGTGATCAGGCCGCAGACGCCGATCGGACGTCGGACCGTCATCGCCCACTTCCGGCGCAGCTCGGATGGCACCGTCCGCCCAAAGAGCCGCCGCCCTTCCGTGGCCGCGTAGTACGCCGTGTCGATTCCCTCCTGCACATCGCCACGCGTCTCGGCGAGGACCTTCCCCATCTCGCGCGTCATTGCGTTGGCGATCTCTTCCTTGCGGGCAACCATCAGGTCGCCGACGCGCCGCAGCACGTCGCCGCGGAGCGGCGCCGGCGTTCGCGACCACCGTTCGAATCCGCTCTGCGCCGACCGCACCGCCGCCGCGACATCGACGGCGCCGGAGTCGGGAAAGCGTCCGATCAGGTCATCGGTGTTGGCGGGATTCCGATTGTGGAAATACCGGCCGGTGCTGGGAGCGGCCCACCGCCCCGCAATGAAATTCTTGTAGGTCTTCGCCATGTCGGTCAACCAGGTTCAGGGACAGATCCAGGTACGGTGCACTGCTGCAAATCCGGAACGCTCGAGTATCTCCAAGGCCATGAGGCCGAGGCCGGCGAGGAAAATCAGCACGCCGACGGAATGTGCAACGCCGCGCCGGTGCGTCCACGAGCCGCGCATCGTCCAGATCCCGGCGGCGGCAACGGCACCGGCTCCAAGCAGATAGAGGCCGAGGAGCGGCCCGCAACTCCGCGAATACGGCCAGAATGGAAGCGCCACTGCGCCGGCAACACCAAGGAGTGCGCGAAGCCAGACGCCGACCGTGTGGCGGCGACGTGTCACGACCACCGGCGCTCCGGGCGGAAGCGCCGCCGTAGCCGCCGGACCGGGTGCATCACGCCGGACCACGGGCGCCGGACCTGGCGCCGCCTGCTTGTCGGCCGCCATCAGGCGATCGATTTCGGCCATCTCCTTGTCCCAGTCGCGTGGCCCGGTCATCCAGGGTTCTCCCTCTCGATTTCGTATCGTTCGAGCAGGGCGTAGAGATTCGATCGGGGGACGCCGAGCGCTTTCGCGGTTTCGGTGATGTTCCAGCGGTGTTCGACGAGGCGCGCGATCAGGAACGCCCGTTCTCCGGCGCCACGAAAATCATCCAGCGTCCGCTCGGAGCTCGCCGTGGCCTGTTTTGCCTCGACCATCGCCGCCGATTCCGGCGGCAGCGCGTGGCCCACGTCGACATCGGTGACCTCGGGGCTGCTGCTGAGGATCAGGATTCGCTCGACCGCGTTGCGCAACTCGCGAACATTCCCCGGCCACGACCGTCGCTGCAGCCGGCGGATCGCCGCCGACGAAAAACGCTTCGTCACCATCCCGGGCCCCAGGGAGAGCGCACTGACAAAGTGCGCCACGAGCGCCGGAATGTCGTCGATCCGATCTCGCAGCGGCGGGACGCGGATCGGCATCACGTTGAGGCGGAAGAAAAGATCCTCGCGAAAGCGCCCCTCCGCGATCTCCTGGGCGAGGTCGCGATTGGTCGCCGAGATCACTCGAACGTCCACGTTGATCGGCTTGGTGCCGCCGACGCGAACGACCACGCCCTCCTGAAGCACCCGGAGGATCTTCGCCTGCGCGTTGAGCGCCAGGTCACCGATTTCATCGAGAAAGAGCGTCCCGCCGTCGGCGACTTCGAACTTCCCTGCCTGATCAGTGGCAGCACCGGTGAACGATCCTCGCATGTGCCCGAAGAGTTCGCTTTCGACCAGTTCGGAGGGAATCGCGGCGCAATTCACGTCGACGAACGGGTCGCGCCGCCGGTCCGATCCGTCATGAATCGCCCGCGCCACGAGTTCCTTGCCGCTGCCGTTCTCTCCGCTGATCAGGACGCGAGCATTGGTCGGTGCCACCCGCGCCACCAGTTCGCGAATGTCCTCGAGCGCCTTGCTCTTCCCGACCATCGCGTAGCGCGATTCGTTGGCGCGCTGGAGTCCCTCACGGAGCCGCGCATTTTCTCCCACCAGCCGCCGGTGATCGAGTGCGTGCTGTACCGTCACGAGCAACCGGTCGGAATCGAGCGGCTTCTCGAGGAAGTCGAAGGCGCCCTGCTTGACGGCCTGGACCGCGGTGGAAATCGACCCGTGTCCCGAGATCATCACCACGCGGACGTTGGGATCCTCGGCGCGAAGTTGCTGGAGCGTGTCGATGCCGTCGATCCCCTGCATCTTGACGTCGAGAATGATCAGATGGAATGGCTGAGCACGGTGCGCGGCGATCGCCTCGCCCCCGGAACCTGCGGTGATGACCTCGTACCCCTCGTATCCGAGCACCTGTGCCAGGACATCGCGAATCGACCGCTCGTCGTCGACGACGAGGATGCGCCCTTTCACTGGTTTCCTCCCGCCCGATAGACGGTGACTCCATCGTGCCGCACCCGGAATCCTCCGACTGACGCCGGCAGCGGAATGTCGATCCGTTCCCCACCCGCGCGACCCGTCACGCCGGCAATGACCCTGGCCGCCATATCGACCGGCACCGGGACACCATTCGCCGACAGGCGATCGACCGTGAACTCACCGAGCCCGGCGCGCACCGGTGTCATCGCCCCGTGCACGACGACACTGGCGTAGCGACCGCCGCGCAGCGTCAGGAGCTTGCGCCACGGGTCGGGGATCGTCGCGGTATCAACCACGGTGCGCACCCGCACGTCTCCATCGCCCAGTTCCACGGTCAGCGAATCCCGCGATAGGCCCGGGAGAATGTGGACACCGTCAACGAGGAGTGAGGCGAGTTCCGACGCCGACAGCGTGGTCGAATCGCGCTCCGCCGCCCCCATCCGCTGGAGCTTCGTCGTCGCGTTCGTGAGCGCCGCCGAGGTGGGGTGACCGGTCTCCACCGCTGCACTGCGCGGGTGCAGTCGCTCGTTGACCACCCGGCGGAGGTCGTTCCGGAACAGCCACGCCGCCAGCGCCACGACGGCGATGAAGGCGAGCACCAGAAGACGGCCGAGGCAGCGCATGGTTCAAACGTAACCGGGGGTGGACGCCGCTTGGCTTCATTCCACTCGACCGGCAGGTTACCCTCCACCCATGGCCGAGCACGACGCGATCGAGGTCAACGCTGCCGTGACGATCCCTCGCGAGGAACTGCTGCTTCGCGCGTCACGCAGCGGCGGCCCCGGTGGCCAGCACGTCAACACCTCGTCCAGTCGGATCGAACTCGTCTGGGACGTCGCGGGATCTCCGTCGATCGATGAGACGCAACGTCGTCGGCTTCTCACCAGACTGGCGTCACGGCTCGACTCGCACGCTCGTCTCCGCCTCGTCGCCCAGGACGAGCGAAGCCAACTGCGCAATCGTGAAGCGGTGATCGAGCGGTTCCGGGAGATCGTCGCCGCGGCTCTCGTCGTTCCGCGGACCCGCCAGCGGACCCGCGTCCCATCGCAATCGAAACGTGCGCGCCTCGATACGAAGCGAAAGCGTGGCGAACTCAAGCGAGAGCGCCAGCGCCCCAAGGAGGAGTGATGCGCCGCCTGCTGCTGCAGTCAATCGTCGCTGCTGTCGCGATCGTCGCGCTGCCCGCGGTCGCGCGCGCGCAGGGAGTCGAGCAGGAGATGATGAACGGCCGATGGCAAGGGTGGATCCAGGAAGCCGACCAGGACAGCATCCGCGTGTCGTTCGCAGTGCAGCACGTCGACAAGCACATCCTCATCACGATGAGCGGCCGGAGCGGCATCTCCTATGACATGTCGGGCGCCAAGGTCAAGGCCGACGTGCTGACGTTCGACTGGGCAATGGGACTCAACTCGTTTCTCTTCTGCCGCCTCACCCGTCGTGACGGCAAGACCTTCGAAGGGACGTGCAACGATCGCTCCCCGGGCGAGACCGGGAAACCGGTCCGCGTCTGGATGATCATGACCCCTCCCGATACGACGTCGCGCCCGCACGGCTGATTCGCCCGGCAGATTCTCTCGGAGTCAATGCAACGCGGGCCGCCATCATCGGCGGCCCGCGTTGTTCAGTAGCGACACGACGTCAGTGGCAACAGCGGGCCTGCTCGCGTCACTTCCCCGCGTCGAGATGATTCCAGTTCACGATCGCATTGAATCCCATCGCGAAGGTCCCCTGCGTCTGCCACCGCCAGTACGGCCGGAAGGCGAACATCACGATGTGCCCCTTCCCCACGGTTTCGTCGACGAGCTGCGCCTGTCCTGACAGCGGCTCGGCGTTGGCAAGCGTCCCCGACAGCAGCATCGCCGACGTATCCTCCGGAAACCGCATCACGACGCGCGCGCGCGAGTTGGGATCGGCGGTGACACCCGGAAGTCCTTCGGCTGCGGCACCGCCGCGACCACCAGCTCCGCCACGCCCGCCGGCGGCTCCTCCGGCACCCGCGCCACCGCGGCCACCCGCTGCTCCGCCGCCCCCACCGCCCCCAAAACCACCACGCCCGCCGCGCCCGCTTTGCGCAAAGAGCGAGTCAGTCCTGAGCTGAGTCTCGTCGAATGGCATGCCCGAATGCGCTGGATCCCAGCGCGACAGATTGAGCAGCGTCGCGTTCGGCGTGGTGTTCTGACTCTCACTGCTACCGCGCCCACCACGTCCACTCGCAGCAACGGTACTGCTCGACGGCGCAGCGGCATTGGTGGTGAGGACCGGGCCATTGCTGAAATAGACCGGCACCTCGTTGTACTGGTAGCCGTAGACCAGCGGGCTCGTCGGGTCGGCAATCGTCCCGCGCAGGATCGTACCGTGCGCAAAGAGTGCGGTCCCCGCAGTTGACTCGACGGTAATGCCGGGAGTGAGCGCCAGGTTCGGGAAGATCGACGCGGTCCCGCCCTCCGTGATGAGGGTCCCGCCCTGCTGCACGAACTCGTAGAGCGCCTTCATCGCTTCCGGTCCCGCGGTCTCCCGCAGGTTGTCGGTCGAATCGGGCGTGCCGAACGACGGAAACTCGGCGGTCTTCTTGTACGGAATCGGATTGTTCCCGCCACCCGCTCCGCCTCGGCCCCCCCCGCCGCCGCCGCCGCGACCGCCGGCACCTCCAGCGCCGGTACCACCGGTGGGATAGATGATGACGTCGTACTTCGCACGGAGATTCCCGTCCTTCAGCTTCGGCTCACCGAAATAGGTGAACGGCACGCCGTAATGATCGAGCGCCCCGCGCACCCAACCTTCGTCCTGCGTGCTGGTCCAGCTGTGCACGAAGCCGATCCGGGGAATCGTGATGTCGTGTGCCTTCACCGCTGGCGCCGACGACATGGCATACCCCGAGAGGCCAAGATCGCGCAGCACCGGCTCGAGTACCGCCGCGCTGGCATCGCGGATGATGAACGCACCCGCACCGAAGTGATGGCCCGCGGCGTCGAACGGCTCTTCCGCCGCCGCGATCGAGAGATTCGGTTCCTTGAACCGGAAGGTGACGAGATTGTTGTCCTGGTCGTTCTCGACCACCACGATGGGCCCGGTACCCGTGACGCCGCCGGTGGCACGGACATCAGCGGTGATCGGCGTCATCGGTTCCTTGAGCAGGGACGCGTCGGTGATCTCGTCGATGGTGAGATTCCGCATCAACGGAAAGGTCCATCCGGTGTCATCGTACGGCGCCGGGTTGTCGGGCGGAAAGTTCTGCAGCGAGAAGTACATCTGCGCGAGCGTGCGGTATGGCTGGTCGCCGCGAACGATGTAGTCGCCGGCGTTTACCGTCACGGCGCCGGCCTTGAAGCTCGTGGTCGCGCGCTGGAATTCGAGCCCCTGCGCGCGAAGGTCGTTCACCGCTTCGGCCGCGTTCGCCTTGGCATGCTGTGTGGCCGGAATCACCCACCCGTAGACCGGGCCGTTTCGCCCCTTGTTCACCGCGTTCCGGTTCTTGATCCAGTAATCCTCCAGGAACGTCACCCGATCGTTGGCGAAGCGGTTGAGCGACAAGAGGATCGCCGATTCCTGGATGTTGGTGTTGGCGCGCGGTCCCCATTTGATTGACGGCAGTGGCGGATTGGGGCGATACCACTCGCGACTGTTCGTTGTCGGTCCCGGCGTCACCATGTTGGTGTCGGTGTAGCTCTGCACCTCGTAGAAGCGCCCGGTCGCATTGTGCGTGTGCGCGATGAAGAACATGTAGTTCGGGACCCAGCCGTCGTAATAGTTGTAGGTCCAGACCCCGGGCACGCCACGCTTCGCCATCTCCATCAGGTCGTTCTCGGCCATCAACCACCATTCGTCGACGGTGATCGGATCGAGGGCATCGTTGTACGGTCCGGTGCCGGTCGAGACGTACAGATATGTGACCGACTCGTGCAGGTCGTGGAGCACCTGCGGTGTCCACTCGAGAAAGGTCTTCGTGATGTACTTGGTCAGGTCGAGCATCTGCCCCATGCCGTCACGATTGTCGTCGTGCTCGACATAGTTCCCCCAGTACGGGGTGTTCATCCGGCCGACCGTGGCGCCATACTTCTTGTTGAAATCATATGCGTCAACGATCCGGTCGCGACCATCGGGTTCCACCACCGGAGTGATGAAGACGATGACATTGTTTCGGATGTTGCGGATCAGCGGCGTATCCTCGACGACCAGACGGTAGGCAAGCTCCATCAGCATCTCAGGGCCGCCGGTCTCGGTCGAATGCATCCCGCTGGTGATCCAGTAGATCGGCTTCGCCGTGTGCAGCAGCTGCTGTGCGCGCGCTTCGCTGGTCTTGCGCGGGTCGGTCAGTTCGTGGAGGTACCCCTTGTACTTGTCGAGTTGCGCGATCGTCTGCTCGTCGGCAACTGCCATCACCACCATCTCGCCGCCGCCCTCGGTCTTCCCCATGCTCCAGATCTTCGCTCTGGGCGACGCCTTGGCGATCGAGCGAAGGTAGGTGTTGATCGTCCCGTTGTGATCAAGGACACCCGGTGCGCCGATGATATGCCCCAACCCCTTGAGCGGCGTCGGCACCGTGGCGGAAGCGGGAAGATGATCAACGAGTTCGGTCGAGATCCGCGGATCGGAAAGGTCCTTCCTGATCTGTGCGGTATACTCGGCATCGTCCTTCTGCGCCGGCGCGGCGACCGCCTTGCGGGCCGCCGATCCCTGCGCGGCGAGCGGCGTGGCCTGGACCAGTGCGCAACCGATGACCACGAGGGTGCCGGCACGCAGCGACCCGATCATACGGGACATCCTGCCTCCATTGGGTGTGACAAGAGGAAACGGAGCATCGCATTGGAGTTGTGGGGCGGCTGAATATACGACAACGACCAGCCGACTGCCGATCGATCCGGCGCGCGGGCTGGTCGTTGCGAGGAACCGGCGAGGGAGAGCTAGGCGCCGAGCTCCTTGATCAAGTCGATCTGCGTGGCCGCCTTGCGGAGCATGTCGACGGCACGGCGCATCTGCGGATCTTCGGTGAGCCGGTGACGCGTCGCGGCGGAATCGCCGAGGGCCAATCCCAACGTCTGCTGCGTCAGCAATTCGTCGAGATATGACGAACCACCAGTGAACACCGTGTCGGAGAAGGTGATTCCGCCCTTCGCCAGCCGCTGGCGGAGGTCGTCGCGCAACGCGGGGGTGACCTGGAAGGTCGACGCCACGCGGCCGTGCTGATCGCGGGCCTCATCAAAAATCGCCGCCCGGAACGCTCCGGCATGCGGGATCGCCACGCGAACCAGCGCCTGCTCGCGGGTCGTCAGCGTGTCGGGCTGCACAGCCACGTCAGGCGAAATCCCGCCACGACCGACGAGGCGCCGCCCGGCGTCGGAGTGGGTGATCTGCACCGCGGTGGTGTCACCGGTGGTGTCTTCGAGAACCAGGCGCCCGTCAACCAGCTTCCGGTCACGATGTATCGACCGTCCGCTCGGCGTGTACCACTTCCCGGTGGTGATCTTGAGCGCGAAACCGCCGTCAAGATTGTAGACCGCCTGCACCAGCCCCTTGCCGAAGGTGCGCGTCCCCACGATCAGCGCGCGATCGTGATCCTGCAGCGCGCCAGCGACAATCTCCGAGGCCGACGCCGTGCCGCCGTCGACCAGGACCGCAACCGGCTGGACCGCAGAGGTCGGATCGCTCGCCGCAGTGTAGACCTTGGGTGGTACGTTCCGCTCGCGCTGGGTGGCAACTTCCTTCCCCCGCGGAAGGAAGACGTTGGCGACCTTGACCGCCTGATCGACATCGCCGCCGCCGTTGCCGCGAAGGTCAACGACAAACCGCGTCGCGCCCCGGGCCTGCAGGGACTTCACCGCGTCCGCCAGTTCCTCGCCGGCAGTCGCGTTGAACCGCTGCAACGGGATGTAGCCGATATGGTCCTCGACCATCAACGTGTACGGCACTGCCGCCGCGTGAACAGCCGCGCGGGTGAACTTCGTGGTCACCGGCTCCGGCACCCCGGCCTTCTGGAAGGTGACGACGACCGGTGTCCCGACCGGGCCAGTCAGGTGCTGCGACACCTTGTCGGTGCTCCACCCCACGACGCGAGTGCTGTCGATGGCGAGAATCAGGTCGCCGCGCTCGACACCGCCGCGTTCGGCCGGTGACTGCGGGAAGACATCACTGACGACGACGGTCGAATCTTCCTGATTGATCCCCATGCCGAGGCCACCGTACGAATTTCCGATGGTGTTGCGCATGAAGTCCCCGATCTCCTTGCGGTCGTACAACGACGCATAGGGATCGTCGATCGAATTGACCA